>CAXGYE010000041.1:0-8326 GCA_964013865.1 uncultured Flavobacteriaceae bacterium | reverse complement strand
CCCGGTGTAATTAATGTCTATACTGTTCGACATACTGAGGATGGTGATTATAAAAATGGAATTCATATTGGTGAAGATCTTTATGATCAATAAACCTATACTTTATAAATAAAGAAAAAGTGAATTTTACTATTTTGTTGAATATTCCCTCTAAAATCGTTCTTAAAAGGGGGGTTTGGTTAAACAAATGGGGTTTTAAAAAACTGTTATCTTCGTAAAAAACCACAAAATGAAGTACCTACCCCTCTCCAGCTCTTTTTATCGTAAAAACCGAAAAGCGTTTATGGGTCATATGAAACCCAAGAGTCTCGCAATTTTTAATTCGAATGATATTTATCCCGTCAGTGCAGACAGTGTCCTTCCCTTTGAGCAACACCGCGATATTTTTTACCTGTCAGGAGTGGATCAGGAGGAAAGCATTTTGGTCTTGTTTCCCGACGCCGTAGAATCCAAGGACAGAGAGATTCTTTTTGTTCGAAAAACGAATGCACATATTGCTGTATGGGAAGGCGCCAAACTCAGCAAAAATGATGCAAGTGCACTAAGTGGTGTCCCAACCGTGTATTGGTTAGACGATTTTAAAGCTGTTTTTCAAAAACTCAGTACTCAGTGCGAAACGTTTTATTTTAATACTAACGAGCATTACCGTCAAGCTGTGGAAACGGAAACCAGAGAGGATCGCTTTATCAAGTGGTGTAAAAAGCATTATCCAGCCCACGCTGTGGCAAAGAGCAATCCCATATTACAACAATTGCGATCGGTGAAGGATGCTGAAGAAATTGAACAATTGCAAAGAGCCTGCGACATTACGGAAAGGGGTATTCGTCGGGTAGTATCGTTTTTGAAGCCTGGGGTTTGGGAATATGAGATTGAGGCTGAGTTGGTCCATGAGTTCCTCCGAAATCGTTCCAAGGGTTTTGCCTATGAACCCATAATTGCGTCTGGAGCCAATGCCAATGTATTGCACTATACAGTAAACAATCAGCAGTGTAAAGCGGGAGATTTAGTCTTGATGGATGTCGCTGCAGAATACGGTAATTACTCGGCGGATCTAACCCGAACCTTCCCCGTATCTGGGACTTATACCCCCCGCCAAAAGAAAGTCTATAATGCCGTTTTGCGAGTAAAAAATGAAGCTACAAAACTTTTGGTCCCCGGCACGCTCTGGAAAGAATTCCATGTGGAAGTGGGGAAACTGATGACCTCCGAACTTTTGGGATTAGGTCTTTTGGACAAAGCGGATGTTCAAAATGAAACTCCTGAAAAACCGGCCTACAAAAAATATTTTATGCATGGGACAGCACACCACTTAGGTCTCAACACCCACGACTATGGGCTACTCCACTTGCCCATGGAGCCCAATATGGTTTTTACGGTAGAACCTGGAATTTATATCCCCGAAGAAGGGTTTGGAGTCCGTTTAGAAGACGACGTGGTGATCCAAAAAACAGGAGCCCCCCTAAATCTGATGGAAAACATTCCCATAGAAATAGAAGAAATAGAAAGTCTGATGAATGCATAAAAAAAGCCACCCCAGGGGTGGCTTTTTACACTAATTATACGTCTTAGGCAGTGGCAGTTTTTACATTGCCTTTTTGCCAGAAATAGAGTATGGTAAACAAGATGATTAGAATCGCTGGAAAGGAAATCATATAGGTTAAGGTTTGTTGTCCTGCAGCTAATTCCAGTTCTGTTCCCGTTAGTCCTAAAGCGCTTTGTGTTTCCCGTGAGCTGTCAATCCATGAACCGATAATGGGTTGAAAAATGGATGAGGAAAACATTCCCATTCCCCCTACTATGGACATTCCTAAAGCGCCACTAGCAGGGATTTTTTCTGCTACAAAACCGATCATATTAGGCCAGAAATAACAAATCCCCAAGGCAAAAAAGACAGCAGCAACATAGACCATTCCTCCGGTTTGAGTACTGAATAAAAAGATCCCAATAGCTGCCAAAACTGCAGAGCCTAACAGTACACCTGTTTGATCCAAACGATGTACGATATCCCCTCCAAAATAACGCCCTACTGCCATTAGTCCGGTAATTAAGGCTAGGATGACCATAGGCTGGGCACCACTATTGGCCATGATTAAACTGGTCCACTGTTGGGGTCCAAATTCGGAAATAGCAGTAAGTGCCATACAGGCCAAAATAAAAATATAAATAGGTGAAGACATCGCTTTAAAATTTTCTCCAATAGAAGTGGCTGCTTGGACTTTTGGTTTGGGAAATTCTTGTCCCATAAAGAAATAAGCGTAAATAAGGGTAGGAATCATGATGATCCAAATTTGTGCTTGCCATCCCAATGCTGCATCGGTCATGAATTTGGACACCAAACTCCCCAATACAATTCCGCCAGGGAACCACATGTGGAAGCGGTTGAGTAGGGTATTCATTTTCTTGCCTTCATAGGCGTCTGCAATCATCGGATTACAAGCTGCTTCAGTACATCCATTCCCGATTCCGATAAGCAATGTTGAAAGAAGTAAGCCTGTATAACCCCCTGAATAGATGGTGAAAATAATCCCTAAAGTATGCGTGATAAAAGCAAATTGCATAATACGCTTGGGGCCTATAGTGTGATAAAAAAGGCCTCCTAAAATCATAGAAATGGGAAAACCCAAAAACCACATGGAATTGATAAACCCTAGTTGTTGTCCATCTAAAAGAAATTCCTTTCCAAGTTGAGGTAAAATCCCCGCTCGGATACTAAATGAAAAGGCAGTTGTTATTAGGGCAAAACAACTACCATAGAAGAGTCTGTTTGAATTTGTCATTGTTAAGTTTGTTTCAATTTGTATCCTTAAAGATATAGGATTTTATAAAACAAGGGCAAAATGAACTGAACTTAATCCGGTTTCTACTCTTTTTGTTTAGTGACAGCCACAGTCCGAGTCACAACTTTTATTGATGGTTGTTTTTTTCTTAAACAAAACTTTACGGAACAGAAAAAGTAGGGCACTAGCCCCAGAAAGAATAACCAAAAGGGTTTGTATGCTCTCCATTAGGCTAAAATTTGATAGGTTGAAAAGGCTACAAGATACGCCAATAGGGTCATCCCAAAAAGCTGTACCATAGGCCATTTCCAGGAATTGGTTTCTTTTCGAACCACTGCTAGGGTACTCATACATTGCATGGCAAAAGCGTAAAAAAGCATTAGAGAAATCCCACTAGCCAAGTTAAAAAGAGGGCTTCCATCTTTCCTTACCTCTGAAGCCATACGGTTTTTTATGGTGTCTTCGGAATCGCTCTCCACACTGTAAATTGTTGCCAGTGTTCCCACAAAAACTTCTCGTGCAGCAAACGAACTGATCAGTGCTATACCTATCTTCCAATCGTAGCCAAGAGGTGAAATGACTGGTTCTATCGTTTTTCCTAAAATTCCGATGTAGGAATGTTCCAATTTGTAGGCATTTTTTTTGATTTCCAAATCGATGTCGTTTAGTTCGGGATAATCTTGTTGAACAATTTGTTCGGCTTGGTTAAAGTTTTTTCCAGGACCGTATGAGGCCATAATCCAAAGCAAAATAGAAATAGCTAAAATAATTTTTCCCGCCTCGGCAACAAAAGTTCGTGTTTTTTCCCAAACGGTTATTCCCACATTTTTTAGCAAAGGCAATTTGTAATTTGGCATTTCTACTACAAAATAACTCTTGGCTTGTATGTCTAGTGTTTTACTTAAAATCCAAGCTGCCAAGAGAGCCATACCAAAACCTACTAAGTATAAAAACATCAACATCAGCCCTTTGTAACTCAATCCAAAAAGCGACCCTTCTGGAATCACTAAAGCGATGAGAATGGCATAGACTGGCAATCGGGCGGAACAGGTTGTAAATGGGGTCACCAAGATTGTAATCAGGCGTTCTTTCCAGTTTTCAATATTTCGAGTAGCCATGACCGCAGGTATGGCACAGGCAGTTCCTGAAATTAGCGGGATCACACTTTTTCCATTAAGTCCAAAACGACGTAACCCCCGATCCATCAAAAACACCACACGACTCATATAGCCCGTTTCTTCAAGTATGGAAATAAAGAGAAAGAGAAAGGCAATCTGTGGAATAAAAATGACAATTCCCCCCAAACCAGGGACAATCCCCTGGGTCAAAAGGTCTGTAAAAACTCCTGCAGGTAGTTTTTCGCTTAAGATTTGACTCAAAGAAGCAAAGCTGGAATCGATAAAATCTTGAGGAATACTACTCCAACTAAAAATAGATTGGAAAATGGTCATTAGGATGACAAAGAAAATGACATAGCCCCAAAATTTATGAATCAAAACTCGGTCAAAACGACTTCTCAGGTCTGTGGCTGCGGCACGGTCTATGTTAAGGCCTTGTTTCAATACCTGATTGATAAATTGGTATCTTTTTACGGTTTCTTTTTGTTGAAGGCGTTTGAGATTGGAGGGAGATGCGGTTTTAAAGTCGGTGGTATCAGAAACTCGTTTTCGGTCTAGTTTAGCAAAATTGACATCTTGTGTAATGACCAGCCACAATTTGTAAAGCGACTGATTGGGGAAGATTTTTTCCAGATTTTGAAAATAGGCTTCATCTATGGAGTTGATCGAAATGGTGGCAGCAGTGGACAGTTGTCTGTAGTCAATGATCATTTTTTTTAGTTCCTCCAGGCCTTTCTTCTCCCGTGTACTCACCACTGCTATTTTGGTATCCAACGCCTCTTGGAGAAGAGGGATATCCAGTGTGATCCCCTTGCGTTTCATCTGGTCAGCCATATTGATGACCAACAGCGTGGGAATCCCTAAATCCTTAACCTGTGTAAACAGCAGTAGATTGCGCTTTAAGTTTTCTACATCGGTGACAACCACAGCAACATCAGGAAAATCTTTGCTGTTTCTGTTGAGCAAGAGCTCGATTACCACACTTTCATCCATCGATGATGCGTTTAGACTGTAGGTTCCCGGAAGGTCCAATACATGCCCCTTGGTGGTTCGGTCTAGCTTGCAAATACCCTCTTTTTTTTCGACAGTAATTCCCGGATAGTTTCCTACTTTTTGAGACAAACCCGTCAATGCATTAAATACGGAAGTCTTACCCGTATTAGGATTTCCCAACAATGCGATATTAAGGGCTTTACTCATGCACTAGTCGATTAAACGAACAAATATGTCTTTGGCTGTTTCTTTGCGGATGGCCAAATGAGACTCGTCTATTTTGATGTATAAGGGATCGTTAAAAGGTGCATTCTGAATCAGGGAGATAGCGCTGCCTGGCAGACATCCCATTTCAATGAGCTTGAGAGGAAGTTTGTCTGTTTCAATTGTTTCGATTTCTGCTTGCTCACCTATTTTGAGCTCATCAAGTGGAATCATTATTTAGAATGATTTTAAAGAACAAAAGTAGGGAAATTACCCACTTAAAATTAGGTTCTTCAAAAAAAAATTAGGGAAGGGGATATTCTTGTTGTAAAAGTTCGATATCGGAAAGTAAGGTTTCCATAGCTACCGTATCGGTTCCATCGTAAAACCCACGGATGCGTTTTTCAGGATCTACCAGTACAAAATTTTCAGTATGAATCATGTCATGGGGGCCTCCGTCTCCGTCATTTTTTACTGCGAGGTAGGATTTTCGGGCGAGTTCATAAATCTGCTTTTTGTCTCCAGTGAGCAAATTCCATTTGGAATCTATCACTCCTTTTTCCAGGGCATATTTTTTTAATTGGGCAACAGAATCAATTTGGGGAGTTACGCTAAAAGAAAGCAATCCGACTTGATCGTTTTCTTTTAAAGCTTCTTGAAGCAGGCCCATATTTGCAGTCATTTTTGGGCATATCGTAGGGCAAGTTGTGAAAAAAAAGTCTGCTACATAGATTTTATTTTCATACGCCTTTTGAGTAATGGTTGCTCCGTTTTGGTTGGTCAAAGAGAACGGAGCAATTTTATGGTACTTTTTTACATGTTGTAAACTGCTGTCCACCAATTCGTAGTTCACCATTGCAGGCTGATAAATGGGCAGTCGTTCTTCGGGAGTGAGTGCGTTGTAAAACAGGGCTAAAATTACCAAGGAAACTCCTACTGAAATTCCTAAAAAGGTTTTATACCGGTCAAAAAATGTCTTCATAAATTCAAACGCTAACGCAAATTTAGCTGTTTTACATACGATGCCGAAATGGAAAGTCCAAAAAGTAGCTTAAAAGCGGGATCATATTTTTATTATGCATCCTATTGTACTACTTTTGCTGGAATCAAAAATTGAATATGAGTCCATTTGTTGTTAAAGCCATTCAGTTGCTTATGAGTCTATCTTTGTTGATTGTACTCCACGAACTGGGTCATTTTATTCCAGCGCGTCTTTTTAAAACACGTGTGGAAAAATTCTTTTTATTCTTTGATGTAAAGTTTGCTCTTTTTAAGAAAAAAATTGGGGAAACCACCTACGGTATCGGGTGGTTGCCTTTGGGAGGCTATGTGAAAATTTCGGGGATGATCGATGAAAGCATGGACAAAGAGCAAATGCTACAACCTCCACAACCTTGGGAATTTCGTTCCAAACCGGCTTGGCAACGTTTGATTATTATGCTGGGTGGGGTGACGGTAAACCTTATTTTGGGTTTTCTTATTTATATGATGATTCTCTTTGTATGGGGTAAATACACTTTAGCTTCAGAGGAATTACCTTTAGGAATGGAGCCTTCCCCTGTGGTTTCTCAGTTGGGCTTTGAGGTGGGAGATCAAATCCTGACCGTGGATGGAAAAGAACTGGAAAATGTGATGGAAATCAATAAATATTTTCTTTTGCGCGATGTCTCCGAAGTCGCGTTAAGAAGAGAAAACGGTACGAAAACCACCCTGTCTATTCCCGAAGATATCGGTTCACAGATGTTTGAATCGGGAGAGATGTTCCCTTTCACACCCGTTGTCCCTGCAGTTTTAGACAGTGTTATTCCCAACTCCCCTGCGTCTCTTGCTGGTCTTCAGTCCGATGATAAGATTTTGAATCTAGACGGAACTCCGATTTCCAACTGGACAGATTTTAAAAATTTAATGACGAAAACTTCAAGGACCCTTCAGTTGGTTTACGAACGCAATCGATCTATAGACACCCTATCTCTCACCACTTCAGAAGATGGTACATTGGGAGTCTATCCCAAATCAAATGTGTCCTTTAAGCTGGAAACCTTGACCCTGAGTGAGAGCATAGTAGAAGGTTTTGACTATGGATACTGGACGCTGAGAGACTATGTGGCTCAGTTTAAGTATATTTTTACTTCCAAAGGAGCTTCTCAATTGGGCGGCTTTGGAGCTATTGGAAATATGTTTCCAAGTCAGTGGAACTGGAAAGGTTTTTGGTCCAGTACGGCACTGATTTCCATTATCCTAGCCTTTATGAATATTCTGCCCATTCCTGCATTGGACGGCGGGCATGTCATGTTTTTATTTTACGAAATCGTAACGGGTCGTAAACCTAATGATAAGTTTATGGAATACGCTCAAATGTTTGGCTTCTTTTTATTACTGGCGCTAGTGCTTTACGCCAATGGGAATGACTTGTTTCGAGCGTTCTTTAGTTAGTCGTTTCCGGTGCTTTGTAATCGATTTGAAATAAAACTTCGTTTTTTCGATTGATGAGTTTGTAGGGAGAATTGTAAACTAGCACTAAAGGATCTCCTTGCAATGATATCTGGTGGGCTACTGCTATTCGTTGCACTTCTTTTATTGCCTTTTTAGTAACCCAGTCTATGGCGTAGCCTCCGAACGCATAGGCGATAAAATATCCAGGTTGGGACTCATAAACGTTCACTTCAGCGGACAAAGGACTGGGAGTCTGTTCTTTGGTAAAAGCACGAGGTAGTACAAACTCCATGACCTCTTTACCCTCCTCTTTTTGCATATACACGGGTGTGGTCATTGCAATTTTTTGTCCCAACTGATTCTTCCCTGAGATGTATCCGAACAAGGCCCCAAAACCACCCGCGCGATTGGCTTTGATTTTCATCACAGGAGGATAGTAGCGTATTTCAGCCTCCTCTAGGGTCTTAATTGTTTCGTAGTGTTGGGTTTCATACTGTTGTGCCATGGAAAAAGTGAGAGATAAAATACATAATAGAATTGCCAAATAGGAATTCATTCGAGTAGGGTCATCTAGTTTAAACATTGTTCTAAAATAGGCATTGTTTGAGAACAAATCCCCCGAAGGTTTAAAATTGCACTAAACACAATTCTCATACCACTAAAATTATTTTTATTTTTTGTTTTTGAAATCCTGAAATGCGTTTATATTTGCAGCTCGTTTATTGAATTCCTTGTGGGTTCAAAAACATTCCTCCTTAGCTCAGTTGGTTAGAGCATCTGACTGTTAATCAGAGGGTCCTT
>CAXGYE010000040.1:0-8529 GCA_964013865.1 uncultured Flavobacteriaceae bacterium | reverse complement strand
ACGTCAAGGCCCTGGTGCAAGAACTCTTTTGGCGAGCCCATTAGTAGCTGCCGCCGCCGCCATCACTGGAAAAATAACTGACCCTAGAACCTTAATTTAAACTGACCATGGCATACGATTCCTTTCACACTTTAGAAAGTACAGCGGTACCATTACCTATTGAAAACGTGGATACCGATCAAATTATTCCCGCTCGCTTTCTCAAAGCTACTGAACGCAAGGGTTTTGGAGATAATTTATTTCGCGATTGGAGGTTCGACCAAAACAACAATCCTAAAGAAGAGTTTGTGTTAAACAACCCAACCTATTCAGGAAAAATATTAGTAGGAGGACATAACTTCGGATCAGGATCTTCACGTGAACACGCCGCTTGGGCTGTTTATGACTATGGCTTTCGCTGTGTTGTTTCCAGCTTTTTTGCAGATATCTTTAAAAACAACTGTCTCAATATTGGGGTACTCCCTGTTCAGGTTTCCGAAGAATTTTTAAAAACAATTTTTGAAGCCGTTGAAGAAAATCCCAAAACAGAACTCCTCATAGATTTACCCAATCAAAAAATCCAGATCAACAGTACAGGAGCATCAGAATCTTTTGAAATCAATGCGTATAAAAAAGAGAATATGCTCAATGGTTACGATGATATCGACTATTTAGAGAGTATGAAAGAAGACATCAAAACCTTCGCGGTAAACAGACCTTTGTAGCAATTCGCCCTTAGCACATGAGCAAGACTATCGAAATCATGGATACCACCCTACGGGATGGAGAACAAACCTCGGGTGTTTCTTTTTCAGTTTCTGAAAAATTAACCCTTGCTCAATTGCTGCTTCAGGAGTTGAATATCGATCGTATCGAGATCGCTTCTGCACGGGTATCCGATGGAGAATTTAATGCGGTACAAGAAATAACGAGCTGGGGGGAAACCCATGGCTTAATCGACCGGATTGAAGTACTCACCTTTGTGGATAATGGTTCTTCTGTAGAATGGATGAAGAAAGCGGGAGCGAAAGTCCAAAACTTATTGACCAAGGGGTCTTTAAACCATTTAAAATACCAACTGAAACAAAGTCCTGAAACGCATTTTGAAAACGTGTCAAAAAGCATTGCACTCGCTAAAAAAGAAGGCTTTACAACCAATGTGTATCTGGAGGATTGGAGCAATGGAATGGCCAATTCGGAAGCTTATGTTTTTCAATTTTTAGATTTTTTAGCCACACAACCCATTGCACGTATTCTACTACCCGATACCTTGGGTATTTTAACCCCAGAAAAGACACGCCTTTATTTAACTACAATTATCCAACGCTATCCCGATTTACATTTTGATTTTCACGGACACAACGACTACGACCTTAGTGTAGCCAATGTGATGGAAGCTGTAAATACTGGGATCAAGGGATTACATCTTACCGTAAACGGTATGGGTGAACGTGCGGGTAATGCCCCATTGGCAAGTGTCGTAGCGGTAATCAACGACTTTATGCCCGAGATCAAAATCAATATCGAAGAAGATGCCCTGTATCGTGTCAGTCAATTGGTAGCGACCTTCACGGGATTCAGAATTCCAGCGAATAAACCCATTGTAGGAGAAAATGTTTTTACGCAAACAGCAGGAATTCACGCGGATGGAGACAATAAAAAGAATCTTTATTTCAATGACTTACTTCCCGAGCGCTTTGGCAGAAAACGAAAATATGCACTGGGTAAAACCTCCGGGAAAGCGAATATTCAAAAAAACCTTCAGGAGTTGGGGCTCACCCTAAACGATAAGGATCTTAAAAAAGTGACCCAACGGATTATTGAATTGGGTGACAAAAAAGAACGGGTTACGGCAGAAGACCTCCCCTTTATCATCTCAGATATTTTGGGAAATAACATCCCCAACAAGGTCAAGATCAATTCCTATGTTTTGACCCATTCCAAGGGATTGAAACCCACTACGAGTATTTCCCTTCAAATTTGCGATAAACTGTTTGAAGAAAATGCTTCGGGAGACGGGCAGTACGATGCGTTTTGGAATGCACTGCACAAAGTGTATCAAAAGCAAAAAATAGATTTACCTGATTTAGTTGATTATGCGGTTCGTATTCCCCCGGGAAGTCATTCCGATGCGCTGTGCGAAACGACCATCACTTGGAGCAACGGAAAGCGCGATTTTAAAACCCGCGGTTTGGATTCAGATCAAACGGTTTCTGCCATCAAGGCTACCGAAAAAATGTTAAACATCATTCAACCTTAATACCCTATTATGCATTTAAAAATTGCCCTATTGGCAGGAGATGGAATCGGTCCCGAAGTGATCGAACAAGCTGTAAAAGTTGCTGACACGATTGCAAATAAATTCGAGCATACCATAGAATGGATGCCCGCACTCACGGGAGCCGCGGCGATAGAAGCCGTTGGAGATCCTTATCCCGAAGAGACCCATGAAGTTTGTCTGGCTGCAGATGCTGTTCTCTTTGGAGCCATCGGTCACCCCCGTTTTGACAACGATCCTTCTGCCAAAGTACGTCCCGAACAAGGCTTGCTTAAAATGCGTAAAAAATTAGGTCTTTTTGCCAATGTACGCCCCACCTTTACCTTCCCTTCTCTTTTGGATAAATCTCCATTAAAAAAGGAACGAATTGAAGGAACGGATCTCGTTTTTCTAAGAGAACTGACAGGTGGAATCTATTTTGGGGAACGCGGAAGAAAAGACGATGGCAATACTGCTTTTGACACCTGTACGTATACTAGAGAAGAAATAAAACGTCTGGCTGTCAAAGGTTTTGAATTGGCAATGACACGCTCCAAAAAGTTGTGCTGTGTGGACAAAGCCAATGTATTGGAAAGCTCACGCCTGTGGAGAGAGACCGTACAAGAGATGGAAAAAGACTATCCTGAGGTAGAAGTTTCTTATGAATTTGTGGATGCCGTAGCTATGCGTTTGGTTCAATGGCCTAATAGCTACGATGTGCTAATTACAGAAAACCTTTTTGGTGACATACTTACTGATGAAGCTTCCGTCATTTCAGGCTCAATGGGCTTAATGCCCTCTGCATCTGTGGGAACGGAAAATGCCTTGTATGAACCCATCCACGGTTCCTTCCCTCAAGCCACAGGACTGGGAATTGCAAATCCTCTAGCTACAGTGCTCTCTGCGGCAATGCTCTTTGAGATGAGTTTTGGATTAACCGAAGAAGGGGCTGCCATTCGCAAAGTGGTAGATCAATCTCTTGCGGAAGGGAAAGTCACAGAAGATCTTGCTGCTCCTGGGCAAACTGCACTTTCTACTTCTGAAGTAGGAGACTATTTGGTTTCCTTACTCCAATAAAAAAATAGTCTATATTTGAGGAAATGTAGTGCCTCGATAAAAACAAACTGTGAAAATTGCCAGAAAGCGCTCGTTGCTAATGGAGAACCTACTTATCATTGCTCCTACAACTGCACATTTTGCAAAACGTGTTCTGAAACCCTATTTAATTTTATTTGCCCTAATTGTTCAGGCACACTGCAACTAAGTATCTGAGTAAACCTGAAAAACCCCAAATCTAATGAGCTTTTTATACCCCTATTTACTTACAACCCATATTTTATTTGGAAGCATCGGACTGCTATCGGGCAGCTACAATCTCTTGAGAAAAAAGGGAAGTTCCATTCACGTAAAAGTTGGAAAACTATTCGTCGTAAGTATGTTGATCACAGGGAGTACTGCACTTTTAATGGCACTTCTAAAACCCAATATGTTTCTTTTTATTGTTGGAGTTTTTACTGTTTTTCTGGTGGGAACAGGGCAACGCTATATGCATTTGAAAAAACTGGGACAAGGACAAAAGCCGAAGCTAATAGATTGGATCCTGAGTTGTAGTATGTTGCTCGTAGGGGTGGTCTTTGTTAGCTCGGGAACGATCCTGCTCCTAAAAAAACAAGACAGTATGGGAATAGCATTAGTTGTCTTTGGTCTCATTGGATTGCAGAATATAAGAAAAGACTTACAAAACTACCGCGGAAAAATCAAATTCAAAATGTACTGGCTCCGGGAACATATTATACGAATTACAGCTGCTTACATCGCTTCTTTTACCGCTTTTATCGTAGTGAATCGAAATCATTTTCCAAATGGGATTCCTGAAGTGGTTTATTGGCTCTTACCTACCGTATTTTTAACACCCTTGATTTTTAAATGGGTTCGTCAGTATGCAAAAAAATGAGAAATTTGTTGTTCTAATCTTAAACTAAACCCACTTTGAAAAAAACCAACCGATCTACCGTAAAGCGAGTTCCGAAAAGGGGGCAATACGATTCCAAAACAATCCATACCATTTTAGACCAAAATCATATTTGTCATGTAGGGATTGTACACCATGGTGCTCCAGTGGTCATCCCTACTTTGTATGGAAGATCTGGAGATCAACTCTTTGTTCATGGGGCTTCCGTGAGCCGACTGATGACAGAACTGGAAGGCGAAATAGAATTGAGTATTTCCGTAGCAAAAACCAAGGGTTTGGTACTGGCACGTTCCGCCTTTCACCATTCTTTAAACTACGAATCGGTGGTGCTCTTTGGCAAGGGGAGCCTTATATCCAACACCGATGAAAAACTTCACGCTTTAAAAAGTGTTTCGGATCACCTAATCCCTGGACGCTGGGAAGAAGTCCGACAGCCCTCTGCTAAGGAACTCAAAGCGACAAAAGTCATTGCTATCCCCTTAGAAGAAGCTACTGCCAAAATAAGAACAGGGGGCCCTGTGGACGACAAAGCAGATTACGAGCTAGACATCTGGGCGGGGGAACTTCCCGTAGTGGAAAAATACGGAAGCCCAATAGCCGACGAAAAATTAGCTCCAGAATTTCGAAAACTACCTAAGAGCATAGTCCAATTAATAAATCCTTAAAATAAAAACAGATGAAATTACACCCCTACCTTATCTTTCCAGGAAACGCAACTGAAGCCATCCGACATTACACCGAGTCACTAGGCATAGAACACACTGAAATCAAGCGATATAAAGATAGTCCTATGAAGCACAAACCCGATCAAAGCGAATGGGTCATTCATTGTGAATTGACTTACAAAGGAGAAACTCTTGCTATGGTTTGTGATGCACCCAATGACGGGAGTTCCAATCACATTCAATTGAGTTTAAATTATGACTCTTTAGAACCTATGAAATTGGCTTTTGCCAAAATGAGTAAGGGAGGTAATGTAACACATCCTCTCAAGAAAGAATTTTGGAACGCTACTTTTGGTCAATTTGTAGATCAATATGGAATCCATTGGATGATGAATTGTGACCACTAAAAGTCATCATTTATTTTAACTTAATGCCTAAAGTAACCGAATTCGCGCAAAATAAAATTTTGTGTTAATGTAGGAAATGCTTTTACCAACTTCGGAGAAGTTTTATTAATTTGGCTGCTTCTAAAATGGATGTTTTATCCTAGACTTCAACACTAAAATACTATGAAAACCTTCTTCTCTCTTCTCTTTGTCATCACATTACAAACGTGTATTTCAAGTACTCCTTCCTTTAACAACTCGGATCCCGTGTGGACCCCCACTCAAACTGTCCAAGACGGAATGAAAAAAGCCTATTTTGCTTCCGGCTGTTTTTGGTGTGTAGAAGCTATCTATGAAAGCGTCAAAGGGGTCTCTGAAGTCTATTCAGGCTATGCAGGAGGAGAAACCAAAAATCCCAATTACAATCAAATTGGGACAGGCAGAACAGGACATGCCGAAGCCGTAGAAGTCATCTACGACCCCAAGGTGGTGAACTTTGGAACACTCGTTCAAGTCTTTTTTGGTTCTCACGATCCGACAACCCCCAACAGGCAGGGTCCAGATTATGGATCGCAATACCGATCCATTGCCTTTTACACCTCGGATCAAGAACGTGAAATCATCCAAAACTATATGCAGATGCTGGAAGAGGGTAACTATTTTTCCAAAGCAATCGTAACGGAAATAAAGCCTTTGGAGAAATTTTATTATGCCGAAGAATACCACCAGGATTACGAAAAAAACAACCCAAACAATCCTTATGTACAGCAGGTTTCTATCCCGAGGCTTCAAAAATTTCAAAAGCAATACCCCGAGCTCTTAAAAGAAGAGCATTAAAGATTGGAGACGTTCACCCTAGATAATGGAACGTTAAAAGCCGTTTTTCTTTCCTATGGAGCTATACTGCACCAACTCTGGGTAAAAGATAAAAAGGGAAGCCTAATAAATGTAATTCAAGGTTTGTCGCAACCTGAAGCGTATCTTTCGGACAGTTGGTCCCGTGGAGCCGTTATAGGACGCTATGCGGGGAGGCTAGAAAACCCCATTACAATTGAAGAAAAAAAAATTGAAATTGAACACGAAAAAGGGGTGCTGCTCCACAGTGGGGCCAAGGGGTGGAATACTCAGTACTGGTCACCTCGCACTTCATCTGATACTCATTTACTTACTTTTGAATACGAATGTCCTGAGGGTACAGGAGGCTTTCCCGGAACTGTAAATGCAATGGTTTCTTATCGTTTGGTGGGAAATCAACTCAGAATCGACTATCGCGCTACTACCGATGCTCCTACGCATGTCAATTTGACCAATCACGCCTATTTTAACCTCAATCCTAAAAGTGCTTTCGCGTCCCATCAGCTACAAATCCATGCAGACCGCTACCTAGCGCTCAAACAAAATTTGGTCCCTACAGGAACACGATTGAACGTTACACAGACTCCTTTTGATTTTAGAACTCCCAAGACCATCGCCACAACACGTTTGGATGATTATTTTGTGCTAAATGCTACAAATGAAGCTGCGGCCACGCTTTATGAACCCCAGAGTGGAATAGAGATGAAAACCTATACCGACCAACCGGGTGTGGTAGTCTTTACTCCCCCACATTTTGAAGCCATTTGTTTTGAAACACAAAAATTTTCCAATACTCCAAACATTCCTTCATTTCCTTCTACCCTGCTACTGCCTGAAGCTGTTTACAAACACCAAACACAGTTTGAATTCAATCTAAAAAACGAGGAGTAACTCGTTTCCATACTTTATAAAACGCAAAGCCAATTATACTTCCTACGAGAGTACCGCAAAGTATATCTAATGGATAATGCACCCCAATATACACTCGACTGTAAGCGATAAGCGCAGCAATTAATAGTAATGCATAAGGAGCCAAACGTGAAAACGACTTAATTATACCTCCAAAAAAAAGCGCCAAAGCGAAAGAGTTGGACGCGTGTCCAGAAAAAAAGCTGTACCGTCCACCACAGGTGGGTTTGACCAAACGGACCAAGGATTGGATTTCTGGATCATAGCAGGGTCGTAATCGTCCAACTTGTACTTTGAAAAGATTGGTCAACTGATCAGTACACAAAATGAGCAAGGCGGTAAAGAGCATTAAATATCCAGCTGTTTTCCATGATTTTTTATACCCCAGAAATAGCAGTAAGCCCAAATAGACCACTACATTAGAAGCTCTGTGGGTCATCAGCATCCAAAAGGCATCAAAAGTGGGGGTTCCTAGACTATTAAGTCTTAAAAACAGTTCACTGTCCCAAGCCAAAATAGATTCCATAAGACTACTCGAGAGATTCCATTTCCGTATCATAAAAGGCAAAAGCGGCTTCGATCAATGAAGTAGATTCCGTTTCTAGAGCCGATTCGTCTTCTTTATCAAATTCTTCAAACCAGTGTACTTCGTCGTTGGAAACATTGAGAATGAAACGTGGATATTCCGTATGAACAACAAAGAGTGCGTCTTCAAATGCGGAATTGTCTGCAATTAAAAATTTAGGTAATTCCATGTTGCGAATTTAAGATTAAGTTTTTTGTCAAATAGTGAAATCTCAAAAAAAGAAGTGCTGAGGAAATGGTCAAGCCAGAAAGTAGTCCTATCCATATCCCAAAGGTACCCAGATCCGTATACAATCCGAGATAGTAGGAAATCGGGGTACCAAAAACACCGTATGAAAAAAAGGTAATCCACGCGGGGATATTTACATCTTGAAGACCTCGGAGAGCGCCCAACACCACAGCTTGTAGCCCATCGGAAATTTGAAAAAAAGCAGAAACAAGCAACAAGGAAGAGGCCAATTTGACTACTTCTAAAACGGCAGTGTATTCCAACGGATTGTTTCCGTCCAAATAGAGCCAAGGGAGGTACTCATTACCCAACAGAAAAAATAAACAAAAAGCAATATCAAAGATGAAAATCAATAAAAAAATGGAATACGCAATACGCTTTAGCGAAACAAAGTCTTGTTTTCCTTTTTGATTTCCTACTCGAATCATAGCCGTAACTCCGAGTCCCATGGCAAACATAAAGGTCATGGAAGAAAGATTTAGAGCGATCTGATTGGCGGCCTGGGGGTTTTTTCCTAAAAACCCTGAAAGCCAGATCGCTGTGGTAAAAAAGAGGACTTCAAAAAACATTTGTAAGGCTGAAGGAAAGCCCAAACGGATAATTTTTTTTAACAAAGACCATTGGGGAGCTTTCCATTTTGTATTTCTGATATAATCCACATATTTTTTGCTCCAGCGGACATAGCCCGCCAT
>CAXGYE010000039.1:0-8576 GCA_964013865.1 uncultured Flavobacteriaceae bacterium | reverse complement strand
AAATTTCGAAATTCGCTTGATTCGTATTTCGGTCAATTTAATCAGGTCTTCTTCAACTACCGCCCGTTTTAAATTACTGATATGTGGTTTCAGTCCCTCGTCGATATTCGAGAGTACCTGTTCCCAAGTCTCTGCTTCTTCAATATCGCGATAGATTTTGTTTTCAATAAAAATTCGCTCAAGGGATGCGTAATGCCATTGATTTTCTAGATCGTTCAATTGAACTTCCAACTCTCTTTTTAAAAGCTGAACGGTATGATCAGTAGAAATTTTGAGCATGTCACTCACCCCCATAAAGTTAGGCTTGTTATCGATAATCAAGCAGCCCAGGGGAGAGACCGAAGTCTCACAAGCAGTAAAAGCATACAGCGCATCGATGGTTTTATCCGGAGACACATCGTTGGGTAAATGCACTAAAATTTCCACTTCCGAAGAGGTGTTGTCTTCAATTTTTTTGATTTTTATTTTTCCTTGATCGTTCGCTTTTAGTATGCTGTCAATTAAGCTCGAAGTATTCGTGCTGAATGGGATTTCATTTATGACCAAAGTCTTTTTATCCAGCTGATTGATCCGTGCCCGTACGCGCACTTTTCCTCCTCTCCTCCCTTCGTTGTAATTCTGAACGTCAATGATTCCGCCCGTTTGAAAGTCGGGAACCAGTGTAAACCGTTTTCCTTTTAGATGCTGAATGCTCGCGTTGAGTAATTCATTGAAATTATGAGGTAAAATTTTTGTGGAGAGTCCTACGGCAATTCCTTCCGCACCTTGCGCCAATAAAAGTGGGAATTTAACGGGCAAATGAATCGGTTCCTTTTTTCTCCCGTCATAAGAAAGTTGCCATTCGGTGACTTTGGGACTAAAAACCACTTCCAAAGCAAATTTGGAAAGTCGGGCTTCGATGTATCGCGATGCTGCTGCACTGTCACCAGTAAGTATATTCCCCCAGTTCCCTTGCATGTCTATGAGCAGGTCTTTTTGGCCCATTTGCACCATCGCATCACCAATACTCGCATCACCATGGGGGTGGTATTGCATGGTATGTCCTACAATATTGGCCACTTTGTTGTAGCGTCCGTCATCCAAATCTTTCATGGAATGCAAAATTCGACGCTGTACTGGTTTTAGACCGTCTTCTATTGCGGGTACGGCACGTTCTAGGATCACATAGGAAGCGTAGTCCAAAAACCAGTCTTTATACATACCTGTGACTCGCTTTAGCGTGTCATTTGAACCTGAATCAATGATATTTCCTTCCTCGTTCATTTTTTATCCTACTACTTCACTTTCTTCCTCCACAAAATCTAATTCAACTTTTAGATTTTCGATGATAAATTTTTGTCGGTCGGGAGTATTTTTACCCATGTAAAACAACAACAACTCCTCAATAGTGGTTTGTTTGTCTAACATTACGGGATCCAAGCGGATGTCATCTCCAATAAAATATTTGAATTCGTCAGGTGAAATTTCTCCTAATCCTTTAAATCGAGTGATTTCTGGTTTTCCCTTCAGCTTTGTGACGGCCTCTCTTCGTTCCTGCTCGCTGTAGCAATAAAAAGTTTCTTTTTTATCCCGAACGCGAAACAGAGGGGTTTGAAGAATGTACAAATGCCCTTCTTTAATCAACTCCGGGAAAAACTGTAGGAAAAAGGTAATCAACAACAGACGGATGTGCATCCCATCCACATCGGCATCGGTAGCGATGACAATGTTGTTGTAGCGCAAGTCTTCTAGGCTGTCTTCAATATTTAAAGCCGCTTGTAAAAGATTGAATTCCTCGTTTTCATAAACGATTTTCTTGCTCATCCCAAAACTGTTTAGAGGTTTCCCTCTTAGACTAAAAACGGCTTGGGTATTGACGTCTCGGGATTTGGTAATAGATCCACTCGCAGAGTCTCCCTCTGTAATAAACAGTGTGGAATCCAAACGGCGGTCTTTTTTAAGATCGGGTAAATGAACCCGGCAGTCCCTCAATTTCTTGTTGTGAAGACTGGCTTTCTTGGCGCGTTCTCTAGCCAGTTTTCGAATTCCTGAAAGTTCCTTACGTTCTTTTTCAGCTTGAATGATTTTACGCTGAACCTGTTCCGCTACTTGTGGATTTTTATGTAGGTAATTATCGAGTTGAGTGCTTAAAAAATCAACAATATAGGTCCGTACAGTAGGCATGTCACCTCCCATATCGGTAGATCCCAATTTGGTTTTGGTTTGCGATTCAAAAACAGGTTCCATCACTTTAATGCTGATCGCAGAGATGATGGATTTTCGAATATCAGAAGCTTCGTAGTTTTTTCCAAAATGATCTCGAATGGTTTTTACTAAACCTTCTCGGAAAGCCGCTTGGTGGGTTCCTCCTTGAGTGGTATGTTGACCATTTACAAACGAATGGTATTCTTCGCTGTACTGCGTTTTGCTGTGGGTAATGGCTACTTCGATGTCTTCCCCTTTCAAATGAACGATGGGATACAATAAGTCGCTTTCATTGGTTTGGTCCGTCAATAAATCTTTCAGGCCGTTTTCAGATACAAATTTTTCTCCGTTTAAATCTATGGTTAGCCCTGGATTCAGATACACATAATTTTTAATCATGCGCTCTACATACTCTAAACGATATTTGAAATTTTTAAAAATGGTAACATCGGGGACAAAGGTCACTTTGGTTCCTCTGCGTTTGCTGCTGTTTTCTACAGGAGCATCTTCAACTAAATTTCCATATTCAAAGCTCGCCCGTTTAAGCTCTTTGTCTCGGTTGGATTCTACTGTAAACTGCTGCGAAAGGGCGTTTACTGCCTTGGTTCCTACTCCATTTAAGCCTACCGATTTTTTAAAAGCTCGGGAGTCGTATTTCCCTCCCGTATTCATTTTCGAAACCACATCCACGACTTTTCCTAAAGGAATTCCCCTTCCGTAATCTCTAACACTGACCACGTTTTCTTTAATTAAGATCTCAATAGTTTTTCCTGCCCCCATCACGAACTCATCGATGCAGTTGTCCAGTACTTCTTTCAATAGTATATAAATCCCATCGTCGGGAGAAGAACCGTCTCCTAGCTTTCCAATATACATCCCAGGCCGCATACGGATGTGCTCTTTCCAGTCTAGGGAACGAATATTTTCTTCGGTATAGGTCGTTAATTTTTCCATCAAATCGTAGGCTAAGATAACTATTGCAAGACGAATCAAAAGTGCTTTAGCCCCCAAGAAATCAACAATTCCAAACTTTTTTTTGTTAAAAAGTATGCTGTTTGTCATTCAAAAAAGAGAAGAAAGAGAGAATTTGGAGTGGTTTTAATATCTTCATACGAAACAAAAAAAATAGCATCATGTCAAAACCATCGATAGAAAATAGTACAGGCCCCCTTCTACATACCGTCTTTTTTTGGTTAAAAAATCCTGAAAACGACTCCGCCCGGAAAACTTTTGAAACAGCCATACGAAAACTCATACGAACCAATCCCCAAGCTACAGCAAATCATTTAGGATGTCCTGCGGCGTCTGAAAAACGAGAAGTCGTCGATAATACGTTCACTTACTGCTATACAATGAGTTTTCCCAGTGTAGAGGCTCAAAACATGTACCAAGAGGACCCTACCCATCAATTGTTTATTGAGGAGGCAAAACACCTATGGGAGCGTGTAAGAGTTCACGATTCCATTTCAATTTAAGAGGAGGAGGCTAAACCTTCAAGTTGCGCTTGACGAAAATTATCGATTGCCACAAAATAATCAGGATCTTCCAAGACATTGACGTCACAAATTTTTTCAGCTTTCTCGATGAGTTTGACACAATCTGGTGAAAGATGTCTGAGGTGGATGTTTTTCCCATTTTTCAAGTACCGCTCAGTAAGCTTGTTTACACATTCTATCGCTGATTGATCTACGATACGGGATTCTTTAAAGTCAATGACCACTTCGTCAGGATCGTTTTTAGGGTCAAATTTACTGTTGAACAATTCGATGCAACCAAAGAAAAGCGGGCCGTAAATCTCGTAGTGCTTTACACCATGCTCATCGATACGTTTCCTGGCTCTAATCCGCTTGGCATTCTCCCAAGCAAAAACCAAAGAGGAAACCACCACGCCAGCCAAAACCGCAATCGCTAAATCGAAAAGAACTGTCAATAAAGTAACTAATACGATCACAACGACATCTGCTTTAGGAACTTTGTTCCACACTTTAAACGAACTCCAGGCAAAAGTCCCGATGACCACCATAAACATCACTCCAACTAAGGCTGCTATGGGCACCTGTTCGATATAATTTGAACCAAATAAGATAAAAAACAACAAAGCGAGGGAGGCTGTAATTCCAGACAAACGACCCCTACCTCCAGATTTGATGTTGATGATGCTTTGCCCAATCATAGCACAGCCTCCCATACCTCCAAAAAGTCCATTGACGAGATTTCCAGCTCCCTGAGCAACACACTCCCGGTTACCGCTACCGTGGGAGTCCGTTAATTCATCGATGAGATTCAATGTCATCAAAGACTCAATCAATCCGATCGCTGCCAAAATCAGCGCGTAAGGTGTAATGAAAAATAAAGTTTCTAAGGAAAGGGAAATCAAAGGAAATTGGAACGAAGGCAGTCCCGCCTTGATTCCTTCCCCGCCGTTAGCTACAATAAAAGAACGAACCGTTTCAGTTTCCAATTCGCCAAAAATGACCACCAAAGAAACAACAACAATTGCAGTTAGGGCAGCAGGGATTTTTTTTGTGAGCATGGGTAAAAATATCATAATGAGCATGGTTACTGCTACCAATCCCATCATCGTGTATAAAGAAACACCCTGCAACCATTCTCCTTGGCTTTTGAACATTCCCAATTGGGATATAAAAATCACTATGGCCAAGCCATTCACAAAACCCATCATAACAGGATAGGGGATCATTCGAACAAATTTTCCCAATCGAAAAAGTCCTGCAAGAATTTGAATGATGCCCGTCAGTAACAAAGCAGCAAACAAATACTGCAATCCCATAGAGTCACTACCTCCAAGTGCATTTCCTTCACTTACGAGGTGAACCATAACTACCGCCATTGCACCAGTAGCTCCGGAAATCATACCCGGTCGCCCTCCAAAAATAGAAGTGACCAAGCCCATCATAAAAGCGCCGTATAAACCTACAATAGGCGAAATACCCGCTACAAAAGCAAAAGCTACTGCTTCTGGGACTAAAGCTAAAGCAACAGTAAGTCCAGATAAAATGTCATTTTTTATACTTCCACCAGTGGATTTGTCAATAAGTTGAAAAGGTTTCAAAGGATTTTTTTTGAATGAAGCGGCAAATGTAACGGAATTTATCAAGTCCTACCCTTTTAACTGGAGCTTTTTAGACAGGTTCTTTTGCTGCTTTTGAAGCTGAAAGCGCAATTAAACTAATGGCGAGCCAATAAGTACTTAAAATCAGTACTCCTGAGTAGGCAAAAGGAATATAAAATTTATTCAACGCAAGCACAGCGTCTGAAAACAAAAACAAACCAACCGCCCAACCGACATATCGAAACGTGAAATGCTTATTTTGTCGTTGCAAAGCGATTCCCTGCCAACTCATGATCAGGATGACACCGATATACACTAGAACAGGAAGTAAAAGGGCTCCCAAATTCTCATAACAAAGGAAAAGAATAGTCGAGGCAATGCTACCCAAAAAAATCCCTGGAACTAGAGGCCATTGAAATCCTTGTTGTTTTACAAAAGCAAATAAAAAACAAAGATGCCCTACTAAAAAAGAAGTAAGTCCATAAAGAAAAAAGGATTCAAAAAGCAAAAAACTATCTCCGATTAGGCAAAACAGCAACCCCAAAAGCACTGTCTTTTTGTATGCTTTTAGTTGATCGTGAGGAAAGCGCAAGGGAAGAGTTAAGATCAATAAAGTTGTTAGTGGTTTCGTACAATAAAAACCTATTGAAAAATCCACAAGATCAAAAAGAATAGCGAATAAACCCGAAACGCCTATTAAAACTAGCTGTGTTTTGGGGTTCATTTGCATTTTTCAGGTTTAAACATTAAAGCGGAAGTGCATCACATCGCCGTCTTGTACGATATATTCTTTTCCTTCGACCCGCATTTTACCCGCTTCTTTCACTTTAGCTTCCGAACCGAACGCCACATAATCTGCATAACCAATAACTTCAGCGCGAATAAAGCCCTTTTCAAAATCGGTATGGATGACTCCAGCTGCTTGAGGAGCAGTAGCTCCAATGGAAACCGTCCATGCGCGTACCTCTTTCTCCCCTGCTGTAAAATAGGTTTGCTGATTGAGTAAATTGTAGGCTGATCGAATTAATTTTGCCGCTCCTGCTTCTTCCAGGCCAAGGTCTTCTAAAAAGAGTTGCCGCTCTTCAAAGCTATCCAGCTCATTGATGTCAGCCTCGATACTCACAGCCAAAACCAATAAGCCGGCTTGTTCTGCTGCTATTGCCGCTTTAACCTGCTCCACATACTTATTTCCTGCTTTTGCAGCTTGTTCGTCAACATTACATACATAAAGTACAGGCTTGTCTGTGATCAGTTGTAGGGGTCTGATAAATTCTTCTCGATCGGTTTCTTTGAATTCTATACTTCTCACATTTTGAGCTGCCTCCAGTGCTGTTTTCAGTTCATCCAAAAGCGCTTTTTCTTTTACGGCTTCTTTGTTTCCCGTTCGTGCGGCTCGAGTGACTTTTTCCAGCTTCTTTTCTACGGTTTCTAAATCTTTGAGTTGCAATTCAATATCGATGGTTTCTTTATCTCGTAGAGGATCAACTGAGCCGTCCACATGGACGATGTTATCATCGTCAAAACAACGTAATACATGCAGAATGGCGTCTGTTTCTCGAATGTTCGCCAAAAACTGATTGCCTAACCCCTCACCCTTACTGGCTCCTTTTACCAGCCCTGCAATATCTACAATTTCAACGGTAGCAGGAATTACTTTTTCAGGACTCACCAGATCGGCAAGCTTGTCTAGTCTGGGATCTGGAACATTGACTACTCCGATATTAGGTTCGATCGTACAAAAGGGAAAGTTAGCACTCTGCGCTTTTGCATTTGACAAACAATTAAAAAGTGTGGACTTTCCAACATTTGGCAATCCTACGATACCTGCTTTCATGTGAAAATTTTTGGCAAAAATAAACTTTCTTTTGGCTTTTCCCTTTACTTTTAAAATCAAGTACTAAATAAATGAACAAAAAAAAGTATTTGCTGATTCACGCAGACGATGCAGGGCTTGCCTGGTCTCAAAACAAGGCTATACAAAACGGAATGTTGCAGGGAACTATTTCTTCTACCAGCCTTATGGTTCCCTGCCCTTGGTTTTATGAAATGGCTCAATTCTGTTTGCAAAACCCGAATTTGGATTATGGGATTCATCTAACCCTCACGGGGGAATGGAAAACGTATCCGTTTCGACCGGTTCTTCCACCCCATCAAGTACCGACTTTAGTAGATAAGAACGGGCATTTGTTCCCAAAACGATCTCAAATAAGAGATCATGCGACAACCGATGAAGTTCGTTTAGAACTGAAAGCACAAATTGACTTTGCATTGTCCTTGGGTCTCAAACCTTCGCATCTGGACTCGCATATGTACACCCTCGGGGTTCGCCAAGATTTATTGGATCTTTATCGAGAATTAGGGGAATACTACCAGCTTCCAGTTCTACTTAACAAAGAATTGATTGCCTACACAGGGGAAGATCCTTCTCTCTTTTCCTTTCCCAGACACCAATGCTTTGATAAAGTGTTTATGGCTTCCTATAAAGAGTTTGAAAATGAAGGCTTGAGCACTTTTTACGATAGGCTCTTGACTGAACTGCCTGCTGGGGTTTCGATGTTATTGATTCATCCGGCCCTTAAAAGCGAAGAAATGGAACAAATAACTCTAGACCATCCTAATTTTGGTGCGGCATGGCGCAGTGAAGAGGCTACATATTTTTCAAGCGAGGAATGCAAAGAAAAATTAGCTAAAAACAAAATTGAATTGGTGCATTGGAAAAGTCCCCAAGTACTCAGTCTGTTGGGTGCATAAAGCGTTGCTTGCCCAACAAAGTTTCTTCCGTCTCCACATGATTGTCATCGGGGACACAACAATCTACAGGACATACCGCTGCACACTGGGGCTCGTCGTGGAAGCCTTTACACTCCGTACATTTATCGGGTACAATAAAATAGTATTCGTCTGAAACGGGCTCTTGAAATTCCTCGGCATTAACATCCTTTCCATTGGGGAGCACTACATCTCCCTTTAGAGAAGTCCCGTCTTGATACCGCCAATCTTCTGCTCCTTCATAAATAGCCGTATTGGGGCATTCTGGCTCGCAAGCTCCACAATTGATACACTCGTCCGTAATGATGATAGCCATAGCGATTTTCTTTGCTTACATTTGTGCAAAAATAAGACCTTAATTGTTCTTGAACAAAAGAAATGGATACAAACACAGAACGTTTCGAAGCGCTCGTAAAACTTGGAATACACCTAAAAAAGTTTACTGCTCAAGATTCTGATTTTACTGAATTGCAAAATTGTATTGAAAAGGCAAAGCAAGCCAACGGATGGTTTACGCAAGCAAGCAGATCGGAAGAGCGGTTCAGCAGGA
>CAXGYE010000038.1:0-8601 GCA_964013865.1 uncultured Flavobacteriaceae bacterium | reverse complement strand
CTTTACGCGCATCGGGAATAAAGAAGTTTCCCCGAATGTAAGCTGCAATTTTTCTAAAGACACTAGTGGTTTGGACTTCCCCTTGGGGAATGCCTTTTTTTGAATCGCCTGAAGTCAAGCGGGAATACCAACGCAACGGTTCTCGGGTTGCGGTTTTGATAACTCGGATTCCTTCCACTTCTTGGATCAAACTGGGATCCAAAACGGGATAGGACGCTTGAGATTCAGCAACAGTAACCACAATAGGTTCATAGCCCAACTGCTTTAAGTATTTGGCAAAATACATCCACCGCTGTACTCCCGATCCTCCCGAGGGAGGCCAGTAATAGGAGAGAATTAGAATTTTGGGTGTAGTGTTCACCTTATTTTTTTGCCTTCCATAAAGGTACGGAAGAACAAGCTTCCCCGTAAAACATACTTTTGGCTACGGTTTGCAGGCGCTGTACCAGTTGAATGTAAGCCCCTTCGGGAACGGAAGGATCGGAACAGCCTTTGATCATTATCGGTTTGTTTTGATACGGACCGAGGTCTAGGTCATTAATTGCAGTTGAAAAAAGCTCCTTTTCCAAATCCTTTACACTTCCCAAGACGATGGTTGTAGCAAAAGGACTTAAATAGGCCGTAATCAAAAGAGTGGCCCAAGCGGGTAAAATAGCATCCGAAGAACAATGCAAAGCGATGTGGTGATCCGTGTATTGAGCCCAATCGTGTTCTTTGAGTAAAGCTCTAAACGGTTTTTCTCTAAGGATAAAACCTTCCTCCAACCAGTTCGCCATATCAATAGCAGTTCGAGTCCCCGTTGTTTTGTAGTCTTCCAAATCCACGGTGACTAGGGGGCTGCTCGCTACTTTATTGACAATGGAATCTGCCATCTTTAAAGCATTCCCAGTTCAAGCTTTGCCTCTTCACTCATCAACTCCTGAGTCCACGGAGGATCAAAGGTGATTTCTACCTCCGCGGTTTTAACTTCATTCAAAGATTTGACTTTTTCTTCCACCTCCATAGGGAGTGATTCTGCCACAGGGCAGTTGGGTGTGGTCAAGGTCATTAAAATTTTAACATCCGAATCCTCATTGACAAAAACGTCATAGATCAATCCCAATTCGTAAATATCTACAGGAATTTCTGGGTCAAAAATCGTTTTTAAAACTCCTACAATTTTGTCCCCTAGGTTGCTCGTATCCATTGCTTCTGACATAATTAATTCAATTGTGTTTGATAGGCCACCGCATACATTTTGATTTGTTTGATCATGGAGACCAAACCATTAGCACGGGTGGGTGATAAATGTTCTTTAAGCCCAATCTTATCGATAAAATCGGTATTGGCTTCTAAGATGGCTTTAGGAGGTTGATTTGAAAAAACGCGAATCAAAATCGCAATAATTCCTTTGGTTATAATCGCATCGCTATCCGCAGTAAAATGGATGAGCTCATCTTTTAAATCTGCGTGAACCCACACTTTACTTTGACAGCCTTTGATGATATGATCCTCGTTTTTAAATGCCGTATCAATCAAAGGAAGGGATTTCCCTAAATCGATCATATACTCATAGCGCTGCATCCAATCTTCAAAGAGGGCAAACTCTTCAATAAGTTCTTCTTGTATGGCTTCAATTGTTTTCACACTTAAAAGTATTAAATTATTGTAACATCTGTACCGCTTTGCGGACCCCTGCGATCAAACGGTCAATTTCTTCAAAGGTATTGTAAAATGAAAAGGAAGCGCGAACCGTTCCTGGGATTTCAAAAAAGTCCATAATGGGTTGTGCACAGTGATGTCCGGTTCGTACAGCAATGCCCATTTGGTCCAAAATACTTCCCAAATCATAGGGGTGTTGGACTCCCACATTGAAGGAGATGACCGCAGTTTTTTCTTTGGCTTCTCCAAAAATTTTAATTCCTTCAATCTTTTTTAGTTCCGCAGTAGCATAGGCTAAAAGTTCCGCTTCATAACTCGCGATGGCGTCCATACCGATCCCATTCATATAGTCTAAAGCTGCACCAAAGGCAATTCCTCCCGCAATGTTTGGAGTTCCTGCTTCAAATTTATGAGGCAGATCCGCATAGGTTGTTTTTTCAAAAGTGACAGTCGCTATCATTTCTCCTCCCCCTTGGTAGGGAGGTAAGGCCTTGAGCAATTCTGTCTTGCCGTAAAGCATTCCCACCCCAGTTGGACCACAGAGTTTATGTGCTGAAGTCACATAAAAATCAACATCCAAGGCTTGAACGTCAGGTTTGATATGAGGACAGGCTTGTGCCCCGTCTATTAGAACCTTGGCACCGTAGGCATGGGCTTTGGTGATGATCTCCTCGATGGGATTTACTGTCCCCAAAGCATTGGAAACATGGTTGACAAAGACCAGTTTGGTTTTTGGACTCAACAGGCTTTCGTACGCCTGCATGTCTAAGGTTCCTTCTAACGTCATAGGAATGACTTTCAATTCCGCACCCGTTTTTTCACAAAGCATTTGCCACGGAACAATATTGGAATGGTGTTCTAGAGCGGAAATTATCAGTTGGTCTCCTGCTTGCAAAATTGTACTGTAGCCAGAAGCGATCAGATTGATACTTTCTGTAGTTCCGGAAGTGAGAATGATTTCGTAAGGCTGCGCTGCATTAAAATGTTTTTGAATTTTAATCCGTGCCTCTTCGTAGGCGTCGGTTGCCTCCTGGCTGAGTTTGTGGACTCCACGGTGAATATTGGCATTCAATCGGCTGTAGTAATCTACAATCACATCAATCACCTGTTGAGGGGTTTGTGACGTAGCCGCATTGTCAAAATACACCAAGTCCTGACCGTTTACTTTTCGAGAAAGAATGGGAAAATCAGCACGTATTTTTTTGACATCGAGCATTAGAGTTCAAATCCGAGATTAACTCCAAGTTTTCTGGCAATTTGCCCATTGATTCTTTTTTTCAATGAAGGCAGTTGCACGCTTTCCAACACATTGTTGGCAAAAGCATAGGTCATCAAGGCTTTGGCTTCCTTTTTTGGAATACCTCGTGTACGAAGGTAAAATAAAGCCTCTTCATCCATTTGACCAATGGTACATCCATGAGAACATTTGACATCATCCGCAAAAATTTCGAGTTGAGGCTTGCTGTTTACCGTAGCCTTGTCGTCCAAAAGCACATTGTTGTTTTGTTGAAAGGCATTGGTTTTTTGGGCGATTTTATCTACTAAAATCTGACCGTTAAACACCCCTTCCGAACGCTCTGAAAAAATCCCTTTATAATCTTGATGACTTTCACAATTGGGCTGTGAATGGTGGACTAAAGTGGAATGATCCACATGTTGTTTCCCTTCCAAAATAGTAACTCCTTTCAGTGTGGAAAGGATGTGTTCCCCTTTGTGATAAAATCTTAAATTATTGCGGATTAACTTTCCTCCTAATGCAAACGTATGCACACTGGCATGACTGTTTTTTTCTTGAGTGATATAGGTGTTGTCAATCAAGGACGCAGAAGGCAGGTCGTTTTGTAATTTGTAATAATCTACAAACGCCTCTTCATGAACATAAATCTCTGTGACACTGTTGGTCACTACAGGATGTTCAGTTAAACTTTGATGACGCTCAATAATTTGTACTTGAGAATTTTTATCTACTACAACTAGATTTCTAGGTTGTAGCCAAAGTGCTTCTTCATTTCCAGAAGAAAAGTGAATGATTTCAATGGGTTTTTCCGCGACACTATTTTTGGGAATGTACACATAGGCCCCCTCTTTCGCATAGGAAGTATTCAGCGCGGTAAGACTGTCGTCTCCAGGAGCTATTTTATTGAAATAAGTATTGATTAAATCTCGATACTTGGGCTTGGTCAATGCGGCAGACATCAAACAAACATCTAGACCGTCGTGTGTGGTATTGGACAAGAAAGGGCTGTACACCCCATCGATAAAAATGACTTTGTAGGTATCTGTATCGTACAAAAAGTACTTCTTCACATCTTTGAGTTCAATACTAGCCTCTGACTTGGGAAACAAGGCGTAATCCTCACGGATTAAACTATCTAGAGAAGTGTATTTCCACGCTTCGTCTCGTTTAGTTGGGAAGCCTTTTTCTTCAAATACTTTTAGTGCTTCAGCGCGCGTATCATGCACACTGTCGGAGAGGTCCATGTCCTCTTCAAATGCTAAATAAGAAGAAATTAATTTTTCTTTAAACTCCATTTATGCCAATTCTTTGATCCAGTCGTATCCTTTTTTCTCCAATTCGTGTGCCAGTTCTTTGGTACCTGATTTTACTATTTTACCATCAAAAAGAACGTGTACAAAATCGGGAACAATGTAGTCTAATAAACGTTGGTAGTGTGTAATCACAACCACAGCATTGTCTTTGCCCTTAAGTTTGTTTACACCATTGGCAACAATTTTTAAAGCATCGATATCCAAGCCAGAGTCGGTTTCATCTAAAATGGATAAAGCAGGTTCCAACATGGCCATTTGAAAAATTTCATTACGCTTTTTTTCTCCTCCTGAAAATCCTTGGTTCAGAGAACGGGATAAAAATTTGGAGTCAATCTCTAGAAGTTTTGCCTTTTCGCGGATCTTTTTTAAGAGATCACTTGCGGGCATTTCTTCCAGGCCTTGTGCTTTTCTATTAGCGTTAATGGCCGTTTTGATGAAGTTGGTCACCGTTACCCCTGGTATTTCTACTGGATATTGAAACGAAAGGAAGATTCCCAAATGCGCTCGTTCTTCAGCATCCAATTCGGCAAGATCATTGCCTTTCAGCAAGAGTTTGCCTTGAGTTACTTCATAATCTTCATTTCCTGCAATGACGGAAGACAAGGTGCTCTTACCGGAACCGTTAGGTCCCATAATAGCATGGACTTCACCTGCTTTTACATCTAGGTCTATACCGTTTAATATGGCTTTACCGTCTACTTGGGCGTGTAAATTTTCTATCGTTAACATAGTTTCTTTTTTTATCCTACGGATCCTTCGAGGGAAATTTCTAACAATTTTTGCGCTTCTACTGCAAATTCCATAGGGAGTTTGTTTAGTACTTCTTTACTAAACCCGTTGACAATTAAGGCAATTGCTTTTTCGGTGTCAATACCTCTTTGGTTGCAGTAAAAGATTTGATCTTCTCCAATCTTACTGGTGGTGGCTTCGTGTTCTATCTGAGCCGAGTTGCTTTTGGCCTCGATGTAGGGAAAGGTATGTGCCCCACAATCATTTCCCATTAGCAGTGAATCGCATTGAGAAAAGTTTCGAGCGTTTTTTGCTCGTGCCCCCACTTGTACCAAACCGCGGTAACTGTTCTGTGACTTCCCTGCGGAAATTCCTTTGGAGATGATCGTGCTGCGGGTGTTTTTCCCTAAATGTACCATCTTGGTTCCTGTATCCGCTTGCTGATAGTTATTTGTAACCGCAATGGAATAAAATTCTCCAATGGAATGGTCTCCTTTTAAAATACAAGAAGGATACTTCCACGTCACCGCAGAACCCGTTTCTACCTGAGTCCATGAAATTTTAGATCGGGTGTGACAAAGTCCTCTTTTGGTGACAAAATTGAAGACTCCTCCCTTTCCTTCTTTGTCTCCAGGGTACCAGTTCTGTACCGTGGAATATTTGATTTCTGCATCGTCCATAGCGATAAGCTCTACCACGGCAGCGTGCAGTTGATTTTCATCTCTTGACGGAGCTGTACAGCCTTCCAAATAACTTACATAACTGGATTCGTCCGCAATGACTAAGGTACGTTCAAACTGCCCTGTCCCCGCCTGATTGATTCTAAAGTAAGTAGACAATTCCATAGGGCAGCGTACGCCTTTGGGAATGTAGCAAAAAGAGCCGTCCGTAAATACCGCACTGTTTAGCGCTGCGTAGTAATTGTCCTTGGGTGGGATCACTGTCCCGATGTATTTCTTAACCAATTCGGGGTGCTTCTGAATCGCCTCTGAGATGGAACAAAAAACAATTCCTTTCTCGGCTAAAGTTTCTTTAAACGTAGTGGCTACAGAAACGGAATCCATCACGATATCTACTGCGACCCCAGCAAGTTTTTTTTGTTCTTCTAATGAAATCCCTAGTTTGTCAAAGGTGTTTAACAACTCGGGATCTACTTCATCTAGACTTTCGTATTTGGGTTTCGTTTTGGGTGCTGAGTAATAGGAAATCGCCTGTAAGTCAGGTTTTTTGTAGTTGACGTTTGCCCATTCGGGTTCAGTCATTTTCTTAAAATTCTCAAAGGCCTCTAGGCGCCATTGTGTCATCCACTCAGGCTCCTCCTTTTTCTCTGAAATTTTGCGAATGACGTCTTCATTCAATCCCACAGGAAAGGTGTCCGATTCAATATCGGTATAGAAACCGTACTCGTATTCTTTGGTTTCTAATTCCTTTTTTAATTCTTCTTCAGTATAAGCCATTTTCTTTTTTTAAAGTGAAAAACTCTCCCCACAACCACAGGTTCTCTGGGCGTTTGGATTGTTGAACACAAAACCTTTTCCGTTGAGACCACCAGAATACTCCAAGGTGGTTCCCACTAAATAAAGCAAGCTTTTCTTATCGACTAATATCCTTATTTGATTGTCTTCAAAAAGCTTGTCGTCGTCTTGTAGGTGATTGTCAAATTTTAATTCATAAGACAAACCAGAACAACCTCCGCTTTTGACCCCTACTCGAACAAAATCATTCGAAGGGTCAAAACCTTCCTCTCTCATGAGAAAGGATACTTTTTCTTTGGCGGTTTCGTCAACTTTAATCATTCTAATAAAGAATTAATCTAAATAATAAGCAAATATACAGTATTTCAATGGATTTCATAAAAATCTCTATTGATTTAGACTATAGGAAAATCAACTGATTTAATGCCAAAAAGCAATAAAAATATCCTTTCCTCCGAAGGTGTTTGAAAAGTCTCCCGAATTGCTTTCTGTACTTCCTACCACAAGTACTTTTCCGTCTTCAGTGAGAACAAGATCATTGCCTTCATCCAAGCCCGATCCAGAGAGTGTGGCGGTTTGGATCGGCTTGCCGTTGGGAAGGGTATAATACAAAGCAACATCATTGCTCAATGGGACTTCGCCAGAGGTACTTGCCTGAGGGCTCTTAGTTCCGAGGATAATTAGCGTCCCGTCAGTTCGTTGCTGCAATGCTGAAGCGGTTTCAAAACCCGCACCTCCTAGCGTTTGCACCGCTTTTACAGTTCCAGCAGCAGAAAGTCGTGCCAACAGGATATCTGAGGACCCTGCAGCCGTATGAATAGCACCATCACTACTGTAGGTTTGACCCAAAACAAGATAATCTCCTGAGGAGGTTTCAATGACTGCATTGGCTTTGTCATAGGCAGACCCCCCTATGGATTTTTCCCAAAGTAAATTTCCCAGTGCATCGATCTTCACAATCCAAAAATCATAGCTTCCCTTCGGATTTTGGACATCAACATCTTGACTTTCCGATGCGCCTACCACCACAAAGTCCCCGTCTTGGGTTTCTAAGGCGTCATAAGACCGGTCGTTACTAGTTCCTCCAAAGTATCTACGCCATTCTAAATTTCCATTGAGGTCAATTTTATGTGCCCAAAATTCTCCTACTCCATGACGTGCGGAAAAATGAGCCTCTTTCTTGTCCTGACCCAAACCCCTTGAAGCGGTAACATCCAAAAATCCGTTAAAAAAAAGCCCCCCGTCCGAAGTAGCGAGGATGTTGTAGGCGTGGTCGTGGCCTAAAAATCCAAAACTCTTTTCCCACAAAAGGGTCCCGCTGGCATCAGTTCGAAATACCCAATTGTCATGTTGGCCTTTGTTTACCGAAGCATCTCCATCATTACTTTTACTGTAGCCCACTACGGCAAAGCCCCCGTCGGGAAGTTGAATCAAGTCATGGCCACGATCATCTTCGGAACCTCCATAAGTTTGCGTCCATTCCAAAGTCCTCATTGAAGAAAATTTCATTAAAAAGAGATCACTCCCCGCTCGGGGTTTTTCTGAAAAATCGCCATCGGTACTTTGCGTATTCCCTACGATAGCAAACCCTCCGTCTTGGGTACGGATGACGGCATGAGCAATATCCTCTGCACTACCTCCATAGGTTTGAACAGCATCCCACCTATTTTCTACAAGCGGCAAAAACGACCAATTGGTTTCAGTGATAGGGCTACAAGCGCTAAAAAACAAAACCCAACTGACACCAAAAAGGTTTCTCATATTACTCTGCTGCTTTTACCAAAAATAAGCCTGAATCTATATCTTGGATCGCGATGACTCCGCTTTCAAAAAAAGGATATACATTCCAAACGCCCTTAAATTTCGGATTGTTATCAGTGGGATAGGTATCAAAAAATCCTTTTTCACTTATCTTTTTTTCTGCTACTTGGCTGATATCAAAAACACGAAGTCCAGCGGTATAACTTGCCAAATAAAATTCATCGCCTTTGACATAACCATTGTGGTCTATTGCATTGTGATTCGCAAAATAATTAAAATACAACACGGGTTCTGAAAGGTTTGTAAAATCAAAAATACGGGTTTGTGTGGGGCTGCCAAAGTTATATTCGTCCAATTCATCACCGAGAAAAAAATACTGCTGGTCCTCCGATAAAAACCCTTGATGTGTGTAGCCTCCATTGGAATAGGTTATGGAACTGATCTT
>CAXGYE010000037.1:0-8732 GCA_964013865.1 uncultured Flavobacteriaceae bacterium | reverse complement strand
TAATTTTCATTTGAAAAAAGGATATTAAAATTATGGAAGTCAACGGGGTGAATTCAGAGCCCATACATATTTATGACCCCAACTACTCGATCTGGAACGCCTACCGAGATATCTTTTTTCAAATGAAAATTATTTTTGACCTCAGTCAGAAAAGATTAAAAGAAGAATACCCTACCCAATCGCTGTTTGCGTTTTTAAAAGGAACTCAACAGGTACTGGGTAAAAAGATGATCCACTAAAGAAGAACTATGAACTACAAGTCCCATCAAATCGTGCTTTTAGATTTAAAAAATTTAATCAAACAACTGGATGCTTCCGCATTAACCAAAAAAAATAAAACCTTATCTCAGGCTAGTATTGGAGCGCATTTTAGACACATTATAGAATTTTATCAATGCTGCATCTCCCAAAAAGAGAGTGGTTTTGTAAACTATGATCTACGAAAAAGGAACAAGAGCCTTGAGGAAAATCCTACCTTTGGGGTTCAAACTATAGAAACGCTTTTGAATTATTTAAGTACAGTACAAGCACAAGAGGATTGTCCTTTACGTCTGGGCTCGAGTGTGGAAAGTGATCCTGTAAACCACAGCACGAGTAAAAGTTCCTTCTTTCGTGAGCTGGCGTATTGTTTAGACCACTGCATTCACCACCAAAGCCTAATTAAGATTGGACTGACCGAGCAAGGGCTCGATCATCTGATAGATGAAAATTTTGGCGTTGCTTTTTCTACTCAAAACTATCGGAACGAGTGTGCATCGTAAGTTATATTCCTACCCAAAACGGTTTTCGTTTGACCAGCAACCGAGACGAACAAGTTCATCGTCCTACAGAAGCTCCCAAAACATATAATTACAGGGATTCCGAGCTCATTTTTCCACGAGACCTGGAAGCCAACGGAACGTGGTTTGCTGCCCATCCCAAAGAAAAAAAAGTGAGCTGCTTGCTCAATGCCAAAGTCGTATTCCCAGATCACACGCGCAGACAAAGTAGAGGACAGCTTCCCCTTGAATACGTGTCTATGCAAAGTTTTGATTTACAACAAAAAGCACTCGCGTTTTATGCACCCTTTTTACTGATCACCCTTCACTATTCAGATTCAAGAATAGAAATTACCAGCTTTCACTGGGACGGGATTCAATTAAAAAAAGAGAATCTGAACCCTACCCTCCCCTATTTGTGGTGCTCCACCAGCCTTTACCAAACCAAAGAAAATAAAGTGTTTCAAAAACTGTTTCAGCAAACTATTTCTGAAATTAAAAATCTAAATCATACCCTAGAATTCCATCGAAAAGTAGCTCAACCCCTAAATAGTGTGAATTATTTAGAAAAAAATAAAGACATACAAACGGTGAGCATCACAAACTTTACACTAAAAGACAGCGTTTCTCAGATTCAGTACATCGACCTTGTTAAAGAAAAGTTTGAAATAGAAAAAATAGAGTTGCGTTAATACGCCTTTGCAAAAAGCACACGCATCGTAGAGGGTTTCCCTGAAAACACACACGTTCCGGATTCTTTTTTGGCATCCAAAGGAATGCAGCGGATGGTCGCCTTTGTGGCTTTTTTGATTGCTTCTTCAGTCGCGTCAGTTCCGTCCCAATGGGCGGAAACAAAGCCTCCCTTTTCTTTAATCGCTTTTTTAAAATCGTCAAAGGTCTCTACTGCGGTAATGTTTTCCTCCCGGAAACGCTTCGCTTTGTCAAACAAGGCGTGTTGCATCTCTTCAAGTTGATTTTCAACATAATTCAGAACTTCTTCTTGAGAAACAATATTCTTGGATAAAGTGTCCCGTCTTGCAATTTCAACACTTTTCTTTTCTAAATCCTTGGGACCAATTGCGATACGAAGTGGAACTCCTTTCAACTCGTATTCGTTGAACTTAAAACCAGGTTTAAACTTATCTCGGTTGTCAAATTTCACTCGGATATTTTTTTCTTCCAAGCCGGCCTTGATCTTTTCTGCCACTTGAGCAATTTCTTTTTGCTGTTCTTCCCCTTTGTAAATGGGAACGATGACCACTTGATGAGGAGCCAAATTGGGTGGTAATACCAAGCCGTTGTCGTCGCTATGAGTCATAATCAACGCGCCGATCAATCGAGTGGATACACCCCAAGAGGTTGCCCAAACATAATCAAGACTTCCTTGGTCTGTGGCGAATTTTACATCAAAGGCTTTGGCGAAATTTTGTCCCAAAAAGTGGGAGGTTCCCGCTTGAAGTGCCTTGCCATCTTGCATCAATGCTTCGATACAATAGGTTTCTTCTGCACCAGCAAAACGCTCAATAGCGGTCTTTGTTCCTTGTATAACAGGTATAGCCATAAAGTTTTCTACAAAATCAGCATACACTTGATTCATCAATTTTGCTTCCTCTAGGGCTTCTTGTTTTGTTGCGTGTGCTGTGTGTCCTTCTTGCCATAAAAACTCAGCGGTTCTTAGGAATAGACGCGTACGCATTTCCCAACGAACCACATTAGCCCATTGGTTTACCAGAATAGGGAGATCGCGATAGGACTGGATCCAGGTTTTGTACGTATTCCAAATCACAGCCTCACTAGTGGGTCTTACTACAAGTTCTTCTTCCAATTTGGCGGAAGGATCTACTTTGAGCTTACCTGGGTTATCTTCATCATTTTTCAATCGATAGTGCGTTACTACAGCACATTCTTTTGCAAAACCTTCCGCATTTTTTTCTTCAGCCTCGAACAAACTCTTGGGAACAAACAAAGGGAAGTAGGCATTTTCGTGGCCCGTTGCTTTGAACATTTTATCCAGTTCAGCTTGCATTTTTTCCCAAATGGCATAGCCGTAGGGCTTGATGACCATACATCCACGAACAGCAGAATTTTCAGCGAGATCTGCATGAACTACTATTTCGTTGTACCACTTAGAATAATCTTGATCTCGAGAGGTTAATTTATTCGCCATAAAAACTTTGGCACAGATTTTGCCTATATTTGATTGTATTAATTTATAGACTGCAAAGCTAACCTTTTGTAGTCTATTTCTAAAATCAACGCTTATGAAAACCACACAATTTTACATTAGGATCAAAAGAGTAGTGTTAAGCTTTTTACTGGCATCGCTAGTACTGAGTTGTGGAAGTTTTCAAGGGGCGTCTTACTTTGAGTCGGACGGGATTTATGCTTCACAAACAGTAGTACGTTCAGAACGTCCTCAAGCCACAACAGACAACAATAATTACTACACTCAATATTTTAAAAGTGCTGCAGAAGAAGGATATGTAGAACCTGCAGCTGACGAAGTTTATTTTACTGATACCGATTCGTACAACAGTATGTATCAAGAGGAAGTGAATCAGGAATTGAATTCCCAAATTCCCTGGGGTGGGCAAACCGCTCAGACAGAAATTGTTTTAATTAACAACCGTCCCATCAACTTGTGGGGGCTGTCTGGATTTGCTTTTAACTTTTCTCCTTTTTGGAATAACTATTATGGAAATCCCTATCGTTTTGGATATGGAAGATTTTATGATCCTTTTTTCAACCGTCCTTTTTGGAATCCTTATTGGGGGTTTGCTGGTTGGGGAGGATTTGATCCGTTCTACTCTCCTTTCAGCTATTATGGCGGATTTTATAATCCCTATGGATTTGGGTTTGGGTTTGGAAACCGTTGGGGAAATCGCTGGGGGAATCGTTTTAACCGCTGGAATCGCTTCGGTGATTATTACGGAAATGATTTTAGCAGAAGAAATAACCGCGATTATCGCTCTACCATAGCGCGAATCAAATCAGGTCGTGGTGAAAAAACGTACAACAGCGACACTTCCCGATCTCGTCGTAACGCAAGAACAGCCAATTCAAAAGCAAGCGAAATTCAAACGACCCTCAACAGACTTAACGTTGGCAGAGGAACTCGTACAGTTGGCAGTAGTACACTTGTAGGCTTCGACAGAAACCGCCTAGGAATTAATTCAGGAGGGTCTTCTAGCCAGTCGAGAAATGTTCGTCCTGTGGGTAGTGTGGTTTCGAGAAACAGAAGCTTAGGTCAAACTCAGGGAAACATCAATATTAATAAAGGGAGTTCAGGAGTTACTCGAAGTACAGCAAGAGTTCAAACGAAGTATCGGCTTACAGAAAGGAATCCAAACAGAACTGCAACACAGGTTCAGCGGCGTACTCCTATTCGAGTGGTAAAAACTCCAAGCAGAAGCTACAACCGAACTAATAATCGGGTTCAACAATCTAATACTAGAAATTCATACAAGAGCACTCAGAACTACAACAGTTCTGGAACATCAAGATCCAATTACACAAGGTCGAATAATTCTTCCAGTAACACTAGATCTTATTCGCGTCCTAGCAATTCAGGAAGCAGTCGCTCTTCCTACAACTCTGGGAGTAGTAGTCGGTCCTCAAGTAGAGGTAGTACTTCTTCTAGAAGCAGTGGTCGTAGAAATTAATAACCTTTAAAAATCGGATAAATGCGTTCCTTATTTCATTTGGGTACAGCCCTTTTTATGTCTCAATTTTTAGCCGCTCAAACGCTAAACGATGTCTCCTATCTAACACGCTCTGGATTGTATGGTTCTGCACGCTACACTTCCATGGCAGGTGCTTTTGGAGCGTTGGGAGGTGACCTTACCGCAATTAGTGATAATCCTGCAGCATCCTCGGTATTTCTAAATACTGAAGTTGGCGGGTCTGTAAATTTTCAAAACCGACAAAATCAAGGAATCTTTTCAGGAACCACCCAGTCAACCGAAGATGAGGATTTTTACTTTGATCAATTTGGTGCTGTATTTGTATTCAACAATACCAACGAAGAAAGCCCTTGGTCTCGAGTAAGTGCTGCCATTAATGTGAACAGAATAGCAAGTTTTGATCAAAATGCGTTTGTGAGTGGAACAAATACCTCAGGCATCCAAGACTACTTTCTTTACTATGCGGATGGAATTGCTTTTGAGGATATCCAACTTTATGATGACGAAACCGTCTCAGACATTTATCGCTTCCTAGGAGATGAAGTTGGATATGGAGGTCAACAAGCATTTTTAGGCTACCAATCTTATATCATTGATCCTTTGAGTAATGATCCAAGTGAACGCTCCTACGTTTCTAATATCAATTCAAGGCAATTCAGACACAATTTAGACATCGTGAATCAAGGATTCCACAGAAAAACCAGTTTTAACTTTAGTGGACTTTATAAAAACAAATTACATTTAGGCGTCAACATCAACCGACATCGGTTGGAGTTTATGAATGATCAGAATTTTTTTGAAGGAGATCAAGATTTAGACTCATTTGTGTACGACGTCAATTTCAACAATTCTCTCATCAGCTATGGAGAAGGATTCTCTTTGCAGTTTGGAGGAATCTTAAAATTAAATAAAATCCGTGTTGGTTTGGGATATGACAGCCCCCAATGGATTGATATTCGTGACGAAACACGACAAGAGCTCAGTACCTATCGATTTGAAGAAGGTTTTGAAATCAAAGAGACAATCGCTCCAGAAATTACAAATTCCTATGATCCTTACCGCTTGAGAATTCCTTCAAAAACCAGTTTTAGTTTTGCTTATATTATGAATCAAAGTGGACTTTTGTCGGTTGAATACAGTTCGCAGAACCTATCCAACAGCAGGTTGAGTCAAAATGGTGGAAGTAGCTTTTTAGATGGGGTAAGTACTGAAGCTAAAAACACTTTTGAACCAGTGAATACGTTAAAAATAGGTGGAGAATATCGACTCAAAACCCTCAGTCTTCGTGCAGGGTATTTTTACAGAACCAAAAATCAAGAGCGTTTGACAAATAACGATCAGGCACTCACCTTGGGGCTAGGCTTTGATTTTGGAGCAAGTAGTTTGAATCTGTCTTTCGTTAAATTTGAGCAAAATCAGCAACTTAACTTCTTTTCAGAAGGGCTGACCGATGCGTACACCCTTCGCAAAGATTTAACGCAAATTACCCTCAGTTTTAATTTCAAACTTTGATTGTAAAGCCGCTTCTCTATTCCTTTTTAAAATCAGTATATTTGTAGGCATCTTTTGAAGCTTATGAAAATAGAGAAACTTATCCCAGATAACAGTGCTGACGCAGGAGAAGATCATTTTTCTTCTACCGCTCAAACCCCGTTGCGAGCAGATGCTTTTGTACGAAATGATGATGAAAAAATCCTCATTATTCAAGAACATGTTAAAGCCATCCTTGAAACGCTAGGAATGGATCTTAACGATGACAGTTTGAAAGGGACTCCCCTACGCGTGGCAAAAATGTTTGTGACAGAAACTTTCGGAGGGCTTCATCCCGAAAGAAAACCCAAAGCTTCTACCTTTAAAAACTCCTACAAATACGGAGAAATGTTGGTAGAAAAAAATATTACCCTCTACTCTACATGTGAACACCATTTGCTTCCTATCGTGGGGAAAGCACACGTGGCTTATGTTTCAAACGGATCAGTAGTAGGGCTTTCAAAAATGAACCGTATCGTAGAATACTACGCTAAACGGCCTCAAGTCCAAGAGCGCCTTACCCTACAAATTGTTCAAGAGTTACAAAAAGTACTCGGTACGCCCGACGTAGCCTGCGTGATAGACGCAAAACATTTGTGTGTAAATTCACGTGGTATTAGTGATGTTTCTAGTAGTACCGTGACTAGTGAATTTGGAGGTGTGTTTCAAACGGAAGAGAAGAAACGCGAATTCTTAGATTATATCAAACTTGACACAGATTTTAATGAATAGCTCCCTTTCCGTTTATAATTCTCTAAAAGGCGAAAAACAAGTATTTGAATCTATTGTAGCGGGTCATGTAGGAATGTACGTCTGTGGTCCTACGGTGTACAGCAATGTTCATTTAGGAAATTGTAGAACCTTCATTTCGTTCGATCTGATGTACCGCTACCTGAAGCATTTGGGATATAAAGTACGCTACGTAAGAAATATTACTGATGCAGGACACCTGGAAAACGATGCCGACGAAGGGGAAGATCGCATTGCAAAAAAGGCGCGTCTCGAATCGATAGAACCCATGGAGGTCGTACAGCGCTACACGGTTGATTTTAGAAATATCATGACCCAATTCAACTCCCTGCCTCCCAGCATTGAGCCCACAGCTACGGGTCATATCGTGGAACAAATTGAATTGATCAAAGAAATCTCGGAGCAAGGCTATGCCTATGAAGTCAACGGATCGGTTTATTTTGATGTGCTCAAATTCAACAAAGACATTCCTTATGGGAAGCTCAGCGGGAGAAACATTGAGGATCTGATTCACAATACCCGAACACTAGACGGCCAAAGCGACAAGAAAAATCCTCAAGATTTTGCCTTATGGAAAAAAGCAGAGCCTGTTCATATCATGCGTTGGCCATCCCCTTGGAGTGATGGCTTTCCAGGATGGCATTTGGAGTGTACTGCGATGAGCAGAAAGTACCTAGGTACTCAATTTGATATTCACGGTGGCGGTATGGATTTAAAATTTCCACATCACGAATGTGAAATTGCTCAGGCCGAATCCATTGATAAAATGCCGCCTGTAAAGTACTGGCTTCATGCTAATATGTTGACCTTAAACGGTAAGAAAATGGCCAAATCCACGGGCAACAACATCTTACCAGAAGAAATGTTTAACGGCTCCAATGAAATTTTTAAAAAGGCTTTTTCACCTATGGCTGTTCGTTTTTTTATGCTTCAGGCTCATTACAGAAGTATTGTGGACCTAAGTGAAACGGCTTTGGAAGCCTCAGAAAAAGGATTCAACAGATTGCTGGAAGCACTACCGACTTTGGAAAACCTATCCCCTTCCGCTGCAACGACTGATTTTGACTTCAAGGCATGGAGAGAAAAATGTTATGAAGCCATGAATGACGATTTTAACAGTCCCTTGTTAATCGCTCATCTGTTTGATGCTGTCAAATTTATCAATAGCGTAGCCAATCAAAAACAAGAGATCAGTAAAAAAGATTTGGAAGATTTAAAGAACCTTTTCAATGCCTTCTTTTATGATGTATTGGGATTAAAATCAACCGAGAATGATGGAGTGAAAGATGTGAGTCAACTGGAAGGAACGCTAAAATTGTTATTAGAAATTAGAGATCAGGCAAGGACTTCAAAAGACTTTGAAACATCAGACCTGATACGCGACGCGCTCTTGGAATTAAATATTCAAATCAATGATGCTCCCGAAGGGAGTAGTTTTAAAATAAATTAAAGATTTTCTCTTTTGAAAAAAGTTTTGATTTTCCCGTTTTTACTTCTCATTAAAGGGTACCAAAACTTCCTCTCACCCCTATTCCCTCCCAGCTGTAGATATTCACCTACTTGTTCCCAATACGCTTTGGAAGCATTGAAAAAGTACGGACTTTTTAAAGGGGGCTGGCTAGCACTAAAACGCATCTTAAGTTGTCATCCTTGGGGCGGTTCGGGCTATGATCCAATTCCCTAAGGAATTATTTCGTATCCCTTTGATTTTAGTTACTTTTACAAGGTTAAATCTGCATACATGTACTTTACAAAGATCGACTGGGCCCCGAGCGAAACGCTTTTTAAAATTGGAAGTTTTGGAATTCACTACTACAGTCTGATGTTTATTATTGCTTTTGGACTGGGCTATTATCTAATGAAGAAAATTTTTGACGAGGAGAAAATTTCTTTGGAGTACCTCGAGTCGCTTTTCGTATATATGGTACTCTCTATACTGCTAGGTGCACGCCTTGGGGATGTATTCTTTTACAGTTGGGATTATTATCAAGATCACCTTTTAGAAATCTTA
>CAXGYE010000036.1:0-8748 GCA_964013865.1 uncultured Flavobacteriaceae bacterium | reverse complement strand
GGGGGGTAAATTGGGAACAGATTTCTCCTGATTTAACTGAATTCGACCCTTCAAAGCAAGTCATTTCAGGAGCTCCCATTACTCGAGACATTACAGGAGAAGAATTTTATAGCACGATTTACTCCATCAGAGAATCCCGCTTAAAAGAAGGTCAGATTTGGGTAGGGTCCAACGATGGCTTGGTTCATATGACAGAGAATGGGGGAACAAGTTGGAAAAATGTGACACCCAAAAATGTTCCTGGAGGCGGTCGGGTAGATTCTGTAGAGCCCTCAAAACACGACCCAAACACAGCTTACATCACAATTTTGCGCTATCAATTAGGAGATTGGGCGCCTCACATTTATAAAACAAAAGACAAAGGAGAAACTTGGGAGTTGATTGTCAAAGGAATCCCTAACAATTACCCCGTTCGAGTGGTACGCGAAGATCCCATTCGAGAAGGCTTGCTCTTTGCAGGAACTGAATTTGGAATGTACCTCTCAAAAGATGCAGGCGATTCATGGACTGAGTTTCAAAAAAACTTACCCATCACTCCGATTACAGATCTAAAAATTCACCGGAACGATCTTGTACTTTCTACCATGGGAAGGTCATTTTGGATTTTGGATGACATTCAATTTTTGAGAACGGATGTAAACCCGGCTCAGCCTACATTAATCATACCTAACGAAACCGTCCGATTCCGTTACAGACTTCCACGATCTAAAGTCAATGAATACCTAACACCTGGCGTTTTTATCACATATTATTTGAACAAAAAAGAGTATGAGAACGCTTCTATTTCCATTTTTGATGAAGAAGGAAAAATGATCAATTCCTATACAAATGAGTCAGAAGCAGAAGAAGACACCAATGAATACAGTATGCAACTGAGTAAGTTTACGGTAATTAAAACTTCAAACGTTACACGCAATAAAGGGTACAATCGCTTTCGGTGGGATTTGCGACATCAAGGAATTATAGGGAGCGAAAAAGGAAAAAACCTTCGTGGACCTTTGGTGAAACCTGGAAAATATAAAGTTCAGCTTGCAGTGGACCAGCGGCCCATCTTAACAGAAGAGTTTATTGTTTTAAAAGATCCCAATGCAGACACCCCCGATGCTGCCTTAGAACAACTTGAAGAGTTTCAGCTAAAACTCGTCGATAAAATAAAAGAAGCAAATCAATTGGCAGAAGAAATCAACCTTTCAATCTCTAAGAAAAAATCCAAAAAGCGTAAATCAGCTTCCCTAAAACGTACTCTTGGCCAATTGGAAACAAAAGAGGGAACGTATAGACAGCCTATGTTGATTAATCAATTGAGATATCTGTACGGAATGACGACAAGAGCAGATCAGGCATTGGGTCAAGATGCCTATGACCGTTTTGCAGAATTAACTGCGCAATTCGATGAAATCAAAAAGCAATTGTAAAGGCGTTTTAAATTCCAATTTTAATCTAAAAGAAATCCTCGAGGCTCTGCCACGACTATCCATTGAAAATGTAATACCCACTTATTGTGGAATCGCAAGTAAAGAATTTTATAAAATTCTTTAAATAATTCGCAATTTATTGATTTAACCTGATTCATTATAGAGGAAACACATAAAGCCTCTTGATTTTTAAATTCTTATTTTTAAACAAGCTATTTAAATATACAATAGATATGTCAGAAAATCCCTGGTATCGAGCTAAAGACGAAGCTCAGCTGATGACTCCCGGCTTATTGGTTTACCCAGATCGTATAAAACACAATATTGAATCCATGATTCGAATTGCTGGCGATGTAAATCGATTGATTCCCCATGTGAAAACGTATAAAATGCAAGCGATTGTCAAAATGCAAATGCGCTATGGGATTCAAGAATTTAAATGTGCTACGCTGGGGGAATTACAAATGTTGATAGCTTGTGGTGTAAAACATATTTTACTTGCGATTCAGCCCACCAAAGAAAAAGTAACTCGAATTTTAAAAGCTCAAGAAGAACACCCCGAGATTCGATTTTCGACCTTAGTGGACAATTCAGATTCATTGACCCTGTTCTCTGACCTAGCAAAGGCTCACAATCAGCAAATAAATCTTTGGCTTGACATCAATAACGGCATGAACCGAACAGGGATTGTTCCCGAAAGGGCCAAGACACTTTACAAGCAATTATTTCACGATCCAAATCTCAACGCGATGGGTTTGCATATCTATGATGGTCATATCCGTCCATTAAAACTTAAAGAGCGCGTAGATCGGTGTAATGTCGATTTCCAAGCGGTTGAGCAGTTGATCAGAGAAATTAAAGAGGAGGGAGGGGTGGTACCAGAATTCATTACTGGAGGGTCGCCCAGTTTTTATCCCCATTCCTTGAGACCAAACAATCGGCTGAGTCCCGGGACTACGCTTTTATGGGATTTGGGATATCAAAAAATATGGAATGAATCTCCATTTTTACATGCCGCCGTGTTGGTCACAAGGCTAATCAGCAAACCTAATACAAACATTTATTGTTTTGATTTGGGTCACAAAGCAGTGGCTTCAGAAATGCCCTTGCCGCGTTTGGAAATCTTTGGATTGGAAGGAGCCGTTCACAAAGGGCAAAGTGAAGAGCATCTAATGGTAGAATACCACAAGCCCAACGATTTTAAAGTTGGCGATCTATTTTACGCGATTCCCTATCATATTTGTCCTACCGTAGCGAAATACAGCAAGGCCTATACTGTCAAAGAGGGGGAAGTCGGACCCTTTTGGGAAATCGAAGCTCGGGATTACCAAGTTTAGGGGGAATGCATTCAATTTGAACTCCTTTTTTTGAGGGATTTATTTTCCGAATAAGTCAAATTGGTGGGTGTATTTTACGGTAATACTTTGATTGTTTAACTGATCCATAAAATCGTTGTCCTTCACGATATTGATTACAACAAAAAGCCCTGTATTGGCATTGTTCAACCATCCAAAACGAGCATTTACAGAAGCAATTCGACTCACATTATTGTACTGGACCAAGCTTTGTAAAAACATGCGGGGAGTAAAAGAATACGCCAGGCGGCCTCCAGTAATCACCACATCGGTAGTCCCGTTGGGAAGGTTTAATCGGTTGTAGTTTAAATTGGCTTCGGCATTAAATTTGTCTCCCAAACGGAAGCTCGTTGTGTTATTGCTCGATATCCGATTTCCTCCAAAATAGCCTCCAATTATTGTCCGTGTTCTATAAGCGACTTTGTTATTAGGATTGGTAAAAAGTACGAATTGGAATTCCTGATGATCGTAAACACCAGGGTCTATGGTCACTTGAGAAATAGGAAAGGCTTCCAGTACCGTTTCTTTTGTAAAATTGATTCCCGTATGAATTTCAAAGCCACTTTCCCAAACCCAATGGTTATCGACATGTAAAAAACCGGTTTCTTGTGTATTGTTAAAATTCCAATAGCCTCGGTAGGAAATGTGGGGACGTACCTCTAAAAATTTGCCTGTGTTTTTTGGACGCCATTGTTTAAAAATGAGAAACTCAGGTTTTTTAAAAGCAGAACGCAACAAAAATCCTACTTCCGGGTTGAAATTTTCTGCGACTTCAGTGTAGCCTGCCCTTAAGTTCCACCCGTTCCAATTATAGACCGCAAGAATGTTAAAGGCGTGATCTTTACTCTCAATTCCTGGGGTACTACTTTTTGAGAGATAACCCGTTACTTGGGCTTTTTTTCCGAGACCCAATCTTCCATCAAGAGCAAAAATACGATTGTAATCATCAGTAAGCCCAATGCCATTTCGATTTACAAAAATGCCTCCCAAAGAAGAACGACTTTTCGCAAAATCGTGATTTACACGTGCCACTGAATAATTATTTTTGACAAGATCAAGACCTCCTCCTTCACTTTCTATCTCGTCAGTAAACATACTCAGCAGTCCCACATTGGTTTGGCCTATTTTTCCTGAAACTCGCGAGCCACCAATGATGGGGACTAAAGAACCGCCCTCCCCAATTCCAATTCTTCTGCTAAAAAACAAATCGACTTCTCCAGGACTTCCCACACTAAATTGACCCGCATTTTCTAAAAAGAAAGGTCGTTTTTCAGGGAAAAAGAGATTAAAACGATCCAAGTTCACTTGTTGTTCGTCCACTTCTACCTGTGCAAAATCAGTGTTATAAGTTAAATCTAAAGTCAACCCAGGAGTAAGGCTGTATTTGATGTCACCACCAAAATCAGCAGTAGAACTAGTATTTTTTTGTGGGGTATTGTCTCGGATTACTTGTGTCAGTCCATAAGGGATGATTTTCAGATTTTTCGGAGATTTCAAATCAATTCCTGTCATTTTTCCAGCTAGAGACAAGCGCTTGATGTCAAATCCCAAAGGCAAATTGGCCCAATAGGCAGTCTCACTTCGCTTGCTGATGTTTCGTTGAAAGTTGATGCCCCAGATTTTATCCGAACCACTGTTAAAGCGGATGGATCTTAGTGGAATAGCAAACTCTGCGCTCCAGCCATAAGCTCCTGTTTCTGTGCGAACTTCCCAAGAGGCATCCCAGTTGATGTTGGTTCCCCCTACGACACCACCTTGCTGCCGATTGGCACTAAAATTCCCTTCTCCTTCATTATCGATTTGTGCGTCATATTCCATGCCGTTGGAGTTGGTACCGAATAAAAATCCATTTTGCTGATCGTTATAGGTGTCCAGAATAAAAAGAAAACTATCCTCATCATTTAAATCTGCGTCTCGGCGGGAATCTGAGATCACAATTTTATCTGGGGCCGAGTCATAACAGACTACTGCGATATACAGAGTCTTGTTTGTGTACGCTGCGCGTATCGCCGTTTCTTCTGATGCAGGAGCGTTGTAATTGGGTTTGATTTGTTTTAAGTCTGTAATAGCTGGGACTTGTTCCCAAATGGCTTCACCCAATATATTTCCGTCTATCGTAGGTTCCGTATCTAAAAAAGTAATTGGGAAATTTAGATTCTGATTGGGGTTGTTCTTTTGTGCCAAAATAAGGGTACAGTTCAGCATACTCAGGGCGAGGAGAAAGTTTTTCAAATCCGATTTGTTTTAGTTTTTTTTCAACAGAAAAGTACAAATAAAATTTTAAGCCGTAAAGTCTTTTAAAAAGCAGACATGACCTATCTTTAAGAATCAAAAAAACGATAGAAAATTATGAAGTATTTACATTGGACTTTTGGTCTGTTTTTACTGAGCTTGAGTGTACATTCACAGCGAGTTTTTGAGGAGCAGGCTAGGGAAGTGGGAATTGAAAGTTTAACGCGCTTTAAAACTTTTTTGGCCCTCGCTAACGACGCCTCGAAGGGAGATGAAATTCAAGACAACATCAGTTGGGTAAAAGAACAACTTCAGGATCAGGGATTTGAAATCAAACTTTTAGAAACCTCTTCATTGCCCTTGATGATTGCCAATTTGAGTGTAAAAGAAAAATTGCCTACTATCGCTTTGTATATGCATCTGGATGGACAGGCGGTAGATCGCTCGAAATGGAATCAAGACGACCCCTATCAGGCTGTAATTAAACAAGAAACGGCGTCGGGTTTCGAAACTCTTCCTTGGGAGGCTTTGAAGGGAGGAAATATTGATGAGTTCCGCATTTTTGCGCGTTCCAGTTCGGATGACAAAGGTCCTTTTGCCATGTTGTTAACGGCTTTGGATATTTTGAAAAGTAAAAAGAAACGTCCTGCATTTAATCTGAAATTGATTTTGGATTTCGAAGAAGAACAAAGTTCGCCAGGACTTCCAGAATCGGTTAAAACACATAAAGAGGATTTACTTGCAGATCTATTACTCATTTTTGATGGTCCAATGCATGTTTCTAAACAACCTACCCTTGTTTTTGGAAACCGGGGGATCGCTACTTTAACCCTAACGACCTACGGACCGATTACTGCGCAACACAGCGGTCATTATGGTAATTACGTTCCTAATCCTGCTTTGGCACTCACTAAAATTTTAGCTTCCATGAAGGACGACCAGGGTCGGGTTTTGATTCCTGATTTTTACAAAGGAATTAAGATTGATCCAGCAACCAAAAAAGTTTTAGAAGCCGTTCCCTCTGAAGATGCCTCCATTATGGCAAGGACTCAAATTGCAACCACAGATCAAGTAGGTACTAATTATCAAGAATCTATTCAGTACCCTTCTTTGAATATTCGTGGAATGCGAAGCGGTTGGGTTGGAAAAGAAGCCCGAACTATAGTTCCCGCTACCGCCACTGCCGAAATGGACATCCGCCTAGTAGTAGAAAGTGATCCTGAGGCCTTACTTGCTGGAGTTAAGACGCATATTGAAAGTTTAGGTTTTGCTCTATTAGACCATGTCCCTTCTAAAGAGGAAAGGCTGAGTAATACGAAACTAGTTACGCTGACTTCAAAGATTGCCTATCCTGCATTTCGAACGGATACCCAAGCCAAAGAAGGAAAATGGCTAACAAAGATTTTAAAAGAGTACTACGGGACAAGCCCTGTAATAATAAGAACAAGTGGTGGATCAGTTCCCATTTCACCCTTTGTTTCAGAGTTGGGGGTTCCAGCTATAGGGGTGCCAACAGTGAATTTGGATAACAACCAACACAGTCCCAATGAAAACTTAAGAATTGGAAATTACCTGATGGGAATTGAGACCTATCTCGCTATTTTAACAACAAAGTTTTAGTTAGAATAATTTGGATTAAAGAATTGGCATAAAAACAAGAAATAGTATATTTGCTCTCGTTTTTAAACGCTTGCTTGCCATACGTTAGGCAGGGCTCAGCTGGATTTACGCATTCCGATTTCGAATCGGAATGATCACGGTTCAGAGGAGTGCACAAAAATAAAGGTCGCGTAGCTCAGCTGGATAGAGCATCTGCCTTCTAAGCAGACGGTCATAGGTTCGAATCCTATCGCGATCACTACTTAAAACTGCAATCCTTAACATATAAGGTACTTGTGGTTTTTTATTTCTAGTCAACTTTTTTTCTCTTTTGGAGGAGTTTTTTTCGTCTTCAGCCTTCGCGGACTTCAAGGTCTTTTCGTAATGATTCTGTTTGTCCTATTTTATCACTTTTTATTCGATAGTTCGGACTTTATTGAACTAGTTTATGGGAATTGTATCGGGTTCTACTAAAGTTAAATAGTTAATAATAAATTCCTGTTATTTTTGAATTATCAAATAGCCTAAATTCCTATATTCGATAAAAATTATTCTATGAAAATTGGTGTCCCTAAAGAGATCAAACCTCAAGAAGCTCGCGTAGGTGTTACCCCTGCGGGTGCTTTAACACTCATACGCGCAGGTCATGAAGTCCATGTTCAAAAAAGTGCAGGGCTATTGAGCGGCTTTTCAGACAATTCCTATTTGGAGGTGGGCTGTACAATGGAACCCGATATCGAATCGGTTTATAAATTTGCGGAAATGATCATTAAGGTCAAAGAACCTATTGAATCAGAATACCCCTTAATCCAACCCGATCAATTGCTGTTTACCTATTTCCATTTTGCATCTAGTAGAAAGCTCACAGAAGCAATGTTGGCGTCTAATGCGGTTTGTTTGGCTTATGAAACAGTGGAAGATCAAGGAAGACTTCCTCTTTTAATTCCAATGTCTGAAGTAGCAGGCCGTATGGCAACTCAAGAGGGTGCTAAATACCTCGAAAAACCCTTTGGAGGGTTTGGAATTCTTTTAGGAGGTGTAACAGGGGTAAAACCTGCTAATGTAATGGTCATTGGTGGTGGAGTAGCAGGAACTGAAGCTGCTCTGATGGCAGCAGGCTTGGGGGCTAACGTAACCATTTTTGATACTAACCTGGAGCGCCTGCGTTATCTAGAAAGTACCATGCCAGCAAACGTAACGCCTGTTTTTTCAAATTCTTACACATTAGAAAAAGAGATTCAAAGATCTCACCTAATCATCGGGACGGTACTAATTCCAGGATCAAAAGCACCAAAATTAGTGCGTGAAGAAATGCTGTCCAAAATGATGCCCGGTACCGTACTGGTTGATGTAGCTATCGATCAAGGAGGGTGTTTTGAAACAAGTGAACCCACCACACATGATAATCCTATTGTAATCAAAGAAGGAATAATTCACTATGCGGTAACCAATATGCCCGGAGCCGTTCCCAATACCTCTACGACCGCGCTGACCAACGCCACATTAAATTATGCTTTACAATTGGCAAATAAAGGTTGGAAACAAGCCTGCCTTGAAAACCCTGTCTTGGCAAAAGGGTTAAACATCATTAATGGGAAAGTGGTGTACAAAGAAGTTGCAGAGGCATTTGATTTGGAGTATATTGGGCTCGAAACTATAGTTTAAATTCATGAAATTCTCCCCTTTTGGAATTAATTTATACACTTTTTTAAAACTACCCTCAGCGTGGTGGTGTGGCGTTCGCCTAGTCACAATAACTCCTATGGTTTGTGAAGTCAAGGTGCGCTTGAAGTGGTTCAATCAAAACCCTTTTAAATCCATGTTTTGGGCAGTACAAGGAATGGCTGCCGAACTTGCCACAGGTATCTTGATTATGCAAGGGGCTAAATCCTCTCAAAGCAAGATTTCCATGCTAGTCATCAACAACAAAGCTAATTTTACAAAAAAGGCAAAAGGGAAGTTATTGTTTTCCTGTCAGCCAGGAGATCGTATTGAGAAAACATTTGCGGCTTTAATAGAAACAAAAGAACCCCAAACTCTGTGGTTACAAGCCAAAGGAACAGACGAACAGGGCGATGTTGTCTCTACGTTTGATTTTGAATGGACCCTATTATTAAAATAAATTTTTATGAAATTAGCATTAATTA
>CAXGYE010000035.1:0-8799 GCA_964013865.1 uncultured Flavobacteriaceae bacterium | reverse complement strand
CTGATTCCTTCCAACCTGCTCCAAAAGAAAATGGGCATCCAATGCGAAAGCTTGTACTTCCGTAAGTATGGAATGACTTCGGTTTAGATGTCCCCAGCGGGTTTGTACAACCCCTGTTTTGGGATCAGTAAAGTGGGGAACAGTCTTCAGTAGCCAGTCGGAATTGGGTAAAAAATCAGCATCGAAAATGGCGATAAATTCCCCTGTTGCATGAGCTAACCCGTGTTTTAGCGCTCCCGCTTTAAAACCTGTCCGATCGGTTCGGGTAAGGAGTTCAATGGTGATTCCTTTTTTTTGATAGGCTTTGACCAAGCGTTGGCTTAAGGCCAAGGATTCGTCCGTAGAATCGTCCAAAACTTGAATTTGAAGAAGTTCCTGAGGATAATCGAGAGCCGTGATACACTCTAAAAGACGTTCCACTACATAATACTCGTTGTAGAGTGGGAGTTGGACGGTCACTTTAGGAAGTTTTTTTGGAAGGGGAGGGGTCTCTTTTTCCTGTTTGAGCCGCCGCAAATAAAACCGCAACATATTGAGTTGGGTAAGGCTGTACAAAAAGATCAGCGTCAAGCAAAAAATATAAACTCCCAGTACACCAAGAGCCAGCCAACGCAAAATAAGAGTTCCTGTTATTTCCATTTGGAGAAATAAAATTTACCAATCCATGTTATGATTTTATAACCCGCCATTAAGGTTCCTTTTACAGTACCAGAGACTTTAGAAACGCCAATCCGTTTTCGATAGCGGACTGGAATTTCTATGTAAGGCAGTTTTCTTCTTAAGATTTTCAATTGCATTTCTACTGTCCAGCCGTAGGTTTTGTCCTGCATTTCTAAACTTTGCAAGGTCTCCCAACCAATGGCTCGGAAAGGACCCAAATCGGTAAACCTACTCTGGTAAAGCCAACGCATGAGGAAACACGCCAAGCCGTTTCCAAAAACTTGTTGGGGGGTAAGTGCTCCACGCTCTCTTAATTTCTTATCTCGGGCTCCCAAGCTAAAGACAACCGCTCCTTTTAGGATCGGATCAACAAGGGTCTCTAAGTCTTCCGGATAGTCGGAATAATCCCCGTCTAAAAAAACAACAATTTCTGGAGGATCGTCCTCTAGAAATGCCATTCCTTTCAGGCAGGCATAACCGTACCCTTTTTTCTTTTCGTGGACCACCACAGCACCCTGTTCCCTTGCGATTTTTGCGGTAGCATCTGTGGAGGCATTATCCGCAACGATGACTTGAGCTACACTTTTGGGGACTGCTGCAACTACCTTTCCAATAGAACGCGCCTCATTAAAAGCGGGAATAATAACAGCAATTTTAGTCATCTAGGGTAAAAGTATTTAATGCAATTGGGTTTACAAAAAGAACGAGGAGAAACTATTTTTGATTGAGCAGTTGAACGAGATCTACATCATTTCCCAATAAAATTTCAGTAGGGTTAATGCGCCCTTTCTCAGGACCGTTTTCCAGTTTGAGAACACCCCGAGGACAGACGGCGCTACAGATTCCACACCCTACACAGCTGGATCGAACAATGTTTTCTCCTTTTTGGGCGTAGGCACGGACATCTATGCCTTGTTCGCAATAAGTAGAGCAATTCCCGCAAGAAATACACTGTCCTCCATTGGTAGTAATGCGAAACCGCGACTTAAATCGCTGTACCATTCCCAAATAAGCCGCTAGGGGACAGCCAAAACGACACCATACCCGGTTGCCAAAAATGGGATAAAAACCCGTACCGATAACGCCCGCAAAAACCGAACCGATTAAAAAGCCATAGGTGTCTTGCAGGCTTTGGGTTTTAATACCGATAACGGAGGAAGCTCCACTAAAATAACTGTAAAGAGTAAACCCAGTCATGACCAAAGCAAAGACCAATACCCCGTGTACCATCCACCGTTCCAATTTCCAAGCCCCAAGTGATTTATTCGAAAGATGTCGGTAGGGATCGCCTAGGGTTTCTGCTAAACCTCCACAACCACAAACCCAAGAACAATACCACCGCTTGCCAAAAAAATAGACCATTACAGGGACAACAACCAAGGTGAGTACAATGCCCCAAACCAAAATAAAAAGACCAAAACCACCCTCGGCGATCAATTGTTTCAGGTTCCAGCTAAAAAAGAAATCGTAATCCAGGGGAAAGGCGTTTTTAAAATCGTACCAAGGGCGTTCAAAACGCACTAAAATTTCGGGGATTAAAAAGGCAAAGACAATTTGAAAAAACAAAACGGAAGTCGTCCGCAGGGTTTGGTACTTGTTATTTCGGTATTTGATGTACATCCGAACCGCCATTACCGTCATTACCACACAGTATAAAAAACCGTAAAGGAACCATTGACTGGCAAGATTTCCACTGAGCTTTAGGCTGATGGGATCGACCAAATAAACCCAGTTTACAATGTAGTTGGGATAGAAGTATAACAACACGTAAAAGCCGACTAAAAACAAAAAAGTCATCCAGCCGATCCATCCTCGGTTGGTGGCTTTACTATGCCAAATACCGTTGTTTTTGATGCCTGGAGGCCCCAACAAAACAACGTTAGGTAATATAAATAGCAAGGCCCCTAAAATTCCCAAACCAAAAGTGAGCCACCAAAAAAGGGCTTTGTTTTGAGCCACCACTCCTGCTTCAGTACTTTTAATAATGTCATATGCAAAGCTGTTCGGTTTGCTCCAGATCACTTTACTCCATTCACGCTCTTTTTTATGGGTTGCGTTGGCCTTGTCAAGTGCTGAAATTAGAGCTGCAGAAAAAGCATGGGAATTAGAAAAGGACTTCCCAACGATCTGATTGTTGAATTCTGTAACGAACACTTCGCTTTGGATGCCTTTACTCTGAATCAATTGCTCAAGTTGTACTGGAGTAAGTTTATAGGTCCCTACAAAGAGAAGTGAGACAAAAACGGCGAGTCCTGTCAAAAAAATACCGAGTCCGATGTGTTGTAGTGTCTTCATAAGCGTTGGGGAGAAATTGAAAAGATGCGTTTCCAACTCTTCTTTTTTCGTTGGAGGTGGGCGCCTTGTTCTCGATTGAATTGATTGATGATTTCCACGTCGTGCTGTGGGTAAAATTCGGGATCAAAATTGGCATCGGCAAAGTGTTCCAAAACATAGTCCACGGTTTCTCCTTGTTGGAGTACACGATCAAAAAAGGCGTGACGTAGGCGAATTCCAAAGGTATTAATCCCGATAAACATTCTTGATTTTTTGTCAAAATTCAGATGGATGCATTTTTTTCCACTCGTGTGTTCCCAATAAAAACGGGCTTCGTTTTCTTTTGGCTTTGCCCATACCCAGCCGTAAGTTTGGTATTCGATATCAAAAAACTTAGCGGAATTAAACCAAGGGCCGGGTTGGTAAGCGGTTCGATTTCCGCAAATTGTTTGCGCTACCGTTTCTCCCATCATACGTCCCGTGTACCAAACCGCCTCCACAGAGCGACGCTGGCCGATGGGTTCTTTTTGTTCTGCGCAATCTCCAATCGCATAGAGGTCGGGTAGGTTGGTCTCCAAATACCGATTGACCAAAATCCCTCGGTTCGTGGTGATGTCTGATCCTTTTAAATAGGAAATATTCGGGGATACTCCAGCCGTTAAACCCACTACGGTACAGGGAATTTCCTCGCCTTCTTCTTCAGTAACAATGCTTCGGACTTGGCCGTTTTCATCCGTTTTTATTTCTTTGAGATTGGTATTTAATCTGAGGTCAATTCCTTTTTCTCGTATTTCCCGATTGATCAGCTCCGATTCTTCCTCAGGCAGCACCCCATTCCAAAAACTCGTTTCGCGAACTAAAAAGGTCACAGGGATATGACGGGAGTGCAACATTTCTGCCAACTCAATCCCAATCAATCCTCCTCCCACAATCACAGCGCGTTTACATACGGTGTTGTTGGGGGCGTATTTTTCTAAAGATTCCAGATCCTGTTTGTGGTAAAGACCCAAAACCCCTTGGGCATCTTGTCCTTTCCAGCCAAACTTATTGGGTTTACTTCCCGTCGCTAAAATCAAACTATCGTAGCCCAATTCTTCTCCATCAGAAAACTGCAGCGTTTTCGTTTTAGAGTTAATGCGTACTACGCGACCTTGTTTTAATCCAATCCTGTTTTTTTTCCAAAAATGCTTTTCGTAGGGTTGGGTATGCTCAAATTTAAGATGTCCCATATACACATACATCAGGGCGGTACGTGAAAAAAAATAAGGGTGTTCTTCTGAGATAACGGTGATTTGGTGTTCGGAATGTTTGCGAATGTGTCGTGCAGCGGTGATTCCAGAAATTCCATTTCCTAAAATGACAATCGATTTTGGGGTATTTTTTTCATGCATAACGCTAAGTTAGAACTTTTAAAACAAAAAAATAAGTTGTAACTTAGTTTAACCAAATCTTAAGTCTTATGCAGACCTACATTTCAGGGTTCCGTACCCGTTTATTTTTAGTTAAAAACGAATTGTTATGATTCGTTCAGGAAACACTTTGGCTTGGGCAAGGGTCACTGTCACGCTTAAAGCTACCCAGAAAACGGTGTGGAAGGTGTTGACACAACCTGAGCTCACTGAAAAATACATGTACCAGTGTCAGCTCCATGCTGAATGGTATCCGGGAGCAGCAGCGGTGTGGAAGGCGAAAGATGAGCAGGGCCTTTGGCAAGACCACGTGACTGCAAAAGTTTTAGCCTATCAGCCGCATTCCCATTTGGCATTTACGATTTTTCACAAACCCACAGCGGACAGGGATGCTGCAGTTTCAGAATTACACTTTTATCTCGAAGTAAAATCGAAAGGAACACAGCTCCGCATTGAACAAGGAGATTTTAGCTCTCTGGAAAATGGGGTGGAACTGCAAAAATCTTGTCAGCAGGGTTGGGACTCTGTACTGCCCGATTTAATCAAAACTTGCAATACCCTCAGCGAATGAACTAAACTCCAAATTTTTAAACCCCAACTATTTACAAATAACTTAAAACCCCAATTATTATGAAAATCCTACTATCCATCCTCTTTGCACTCAGTTGTATCGTCGTTTTAGTGCGTGTTTTAAAAGAATTCCGAACTGGTTTTGATTGGTTCTCAGGCAGCCTTTATTTTATTATCTGGCTTGTTTCTTGTAGCTTAATTTACGTTGCTATTTTTGGCTCCTATTATTTGGTTCTTGGTGAATTAGCCTAGCGAACAGCCCAACGATAATAGCGATACAAAAACTGGGAACCTGCACCCCACCAGTGCAACAGATGCAGTACTCCAAAATGAACGAGTAGTCGTACCACACCGTTTTCGTGAAAGCGTCGTGAAGAAGTCTTTATTTTTTGTGGAAGCACCTTAAAAGTACCCTGTCGGTAGAGTCTTTTGATCAAATCCAGGTCTTCACAAACCCGATAGTGGTCAGCAAAGCCTTGCAATGAGTTGAAACGCTTTTTTGTAATAAAAAGGGACTGATCACCACCACGGCAAAGCAAGTGATTCCAACGACTTCCAGAGGCTGCCCACCTTAGTAGCCAGTGCCGGGAGTCAAATTCCAATTGAAAGCAACCCGCCGAAGCGCCTTGGTTGACTGCTTCTAAAAGAATCTGATCAAAGTGGAAGGGTAGAGTACTGTCTACATGGAGAAAATAATACAAATTTCCAGCGGCCTGAGCAGCACCCATATTCATTTGAAGGGCTCTTCCTCTAGTACTGCGGAAAGAGCGGAAGTCTTGTTTTTGTAACCATTCCCAAGTACCGTCGGTACTACCTCCATCCACAAATAGGACTTCCTGGTCTTGGCGCCATTGGGTTTTAAGATGGTTTACAAAAGGGGCAATGTAGTCCCGCTCGTTTAGAACGGGGACAATTATAGAGAGCTGGGTTTTATTCGTTGAGGTTCCAGTCATACGAAAGATAGTCAATCTTAGGACGGTCCAGAGAGACCCCACTGTACTGTTCTATAAAAGAAAGGCGTTCTGTTTTGGAGCCAAAGTCTTTTCCAAACCAAAGGAAAATTTTGGAAAGTTCTAGTCGATCGGAGCTGATTTTATTTTTGGTAGAATCTTTTAAAAAAGACTGGGTTACTTCCACTAGCTGCTGTTCAAGCTGCTTTTCCTGAAAGGCTCGGTTGAGAAGCTTTGGACAAGATGCCGAAGCACAATTGATGGCAAAATGAATGCGGGGTTCGTCCATTTTCCGCAAAATTTCATGCTCGATTTCACCCAGACTGTACTCTTTTCCTCCCGTTGTAAAACAAGGAGTATCCCAAGGAGATTTAATTTCTTTGATACTTTTTAAGGGATAGTTTTCCAGAATAAGTTGTACGGTCAGGGCATTGTAGGCATTGATCCAATACGCCAATTTGTGATTTTTTGAAGCGGTGGCTAAAGGGGGAAATTGGGCTAGGGTTTCAAGATAGGACGCTAACTCTTCTTGATCCTCCTGCCAGGAGTTGTAGTTGACTAGGCCTGTTTCAGACACGTGTTTTTGTAGTTGGTTTTCCCAACGGTGGTGGATGTTTTTTTGAGCCACAACAGGCAAGCAAAACAAGAAAATAAGAAAAGGGCTAAAGAATTTCATACTAGTGATTTTAGGGTTAACAACAGCCGCCCCCGTCGTAATGAAAGGTAGCGGGAGAGAAATAAAGGTCATTGCGGTTCAGTTGTGCCAGCGCAGTTGCAGTTTTGTCACACACCGCTAGGGGTTGGTTTTGAAGCAATACATGTCCCTTTTTGTCATCAAAAAAGTCTTCGGAGCCAAAATAGATGGCATGCTTTCCAGTAAAAATACATGGGCCGTCATCGGGCATTGGATCTTTGAGGGCACAGATCTCCACACTTTCTACATAAAGGGTCTCCGTGGTGGGATAATGTAGTGGATCTAAAATTCGGTAGGGTCTTCTGGCACGGACTTCGATGGTGCCAAAACCCACTTCGGTTAGCAGGTTTAGATAATCCCGTAGCGGAAGGGAACCTGAAAGGCATAGGGCTCTGAGTCGCTCGTCGTTGCGTAGCGTAGCATTCATGGGTTGTTCGCAAATGGGGTCACTCATTACCAAGCGTCCGTGAGGTTTTAAGACCCGATACATTTCTTGTAATGCTTGTTTTAATTCTTCGGTTTTAAAAATATTAAACAAGCAATTTTGTGCAGCCACATCCACACTAGCATCTCCAACTGGCAAGGCGAGTGCGTCTCCTTTTTCCAAACGGATAAAATCGGGTTGAAACCAAGGATTTTCTCTTTTCGCTTCCTCGAAATTGGCGGAACAGGCAGACAACATCTCCTCCACCACATCTACTCCAATGACCCCTTCCTTTTGTCGAGAAAAATAACTGAATTGTAGCAGTTCCATACCCCCGCCCACACCGACATAGAGAATTTTGGGATTTCCGACCAAGTCCCTAGGATGGACCGTACTTCCACAGCCATAGTTCATTTCCTGCATTTTTAGGGGAATGGACAAACCCGGGAACTGCCAAATGGGGGTTGTGGTACAACACAGTCCCACATCAGGAGTCAGTGCTGCTTCTTTGTACACATTTTTGGTTGTGTCGAGGTAGGACATTTTTTTTATTTTAAAAATAATAGATTTAAAGTGATGAGACTAACGCTTTAACAGTTTTTAGTAAACTGATTTTGATAACGGTTAAAAAGAGAAGGATTGGCTTTTAAATCTTCCAGCTCATCGATATCATTTGCGATTTCCAGGTAGTGAATGGAATTTTTGGGGATATTGAGGAGTGTTTTCTTAAATACCTGAGGGGTGCTCCAGGGAACCTCGTTAAAGATTTTTGTATTCATTTTCTTCATACCCAGTAGGTAGTAGCCCCCGTCATAAGAGGGGCCAATGACAAAATCGTTTAAATCTAAAGCTTGTTCGGCCTCCATCAAGGTGTTTTCGTGAAGGGACCACAAATCACTTCCTATAAGCAGTACTTTTTCATAACCTTGGTCAAAAGCCCAAGCAAAAGCAGCTTCCATTTTTTCACCTAAATGTTTTCCTTTTTGAACGTGGTGGCTCACTGTATGGGGAAAATAAGGGGGCTGTTCTTTTAGAACTTTGTTGTTAAAAACAACGGTTTGGAGTCGGCTTTTTTTGGAGATTTGGCCCGTGTGGTGAAGTAACTGCTCGTACACCCACTTGGAAGCGCGCATTCCTATTTTTTTACCTAGACGGGTTTTTACCTCTCCTTCTACAGGGGTTTTCGTAAAAACAAGAAGGGCCGTTTTCGTCATTCTTTCTTTAGTGTTTTCGATACCACAGAACCAACCTCTGAATTGTAAAGCGGAGGGGTAGCTCTGAATTTTTGAGGGGTATTCCGTGCAATATTGAATTTTCAACGATGGGTTGGATGAGCATGGGCGGTAGGGTGTATTCTTTTAAATTTTGATTTAAACGCACTTCAATTTCGTATTCCATTTTAGAATCGAGTCTCATTTTTTGTAAACCCAAATAGGAATCTAAATATTCGATCTCTTCCTCCAAAGTGATGCTTTCCTTGGTGCTCATTTCTAAGGTAAAACGTAAGAGTTTGGAAAGCATACCAATGTAGCGATTGGATTCGCGTTCCCCTTTGAGAATCATTACGCTTTGTACACTGTTTAATGCATTGTAAATAAAATGAGGGTTCATTTGTGCCCGAAGCGATCGGGCTTCCAATTCTGCAATATGACTTTTATAGGCTGTGTTGGCCTTTTGTTTGTTTTTTTGAAAAAATAAGAAAAATAAGAGTACAAGAACGTTTGAGATTATAAGGGGAAAATAATCTTCAAATAATCCATAGTAGTTATTGTAGATTTGGAGTAAAATCATTCTTGTTAACTTAAATGAATTACAATT
>CAXGYE010000034.1:0-8947 GCA_964013865.1 uncultured Flavobacteriaceae bacterium | reverse complement strand
CAGCCACTACGATGATGGCAATATCAGTAACCTGTGCTCCACGAGCCCGCATAGCGGTAAAAGCCTCGTGACCCGGAGTATCTAAAAAGGCAATCTTTTGCTTATTCTCTAAGGTGACTCCATAAGCCCCAATATGTTGCGTGATTCCCCCAGATTCTCCCGCGATGACGTTTTCTTTTCTGATATAATCCAGCAAGGATGTTTTCCCGTGATCCACATGGCCCATTACCGTTACGATAGGCGCTCTAGGTGATAAATCCTCTGCACTATCTTCTTCTTCCTCGATATTTTCTTCGAGCTCTGTTTTTTCAAAACTGACTTCATAACCAAATTCCTCAGCAACTATACTTAGTGTTTCCGCATCCAATCGCTGATTCATCGTGACCATGATTCCCAGAGTCATACAAGTTGAAATGATTTCAGTAGAACTAACCCCCATCATGGTGGCGACTTCCCCCACGGTAATGAATTCGGTCACCTTTAACACCTTGCTTTCTGCTTCTATTTGAGCGAGTTCCTCTTCGGACTTTTGACGGTGTTGCGAACGTTTGTCTCTTCGGTATTTCGCCCCTTTTGATTTGGAGGATTTCCCTTGGAGTTTTTCTAGGGTTTCGCGAATTTGCTTTTGGACTTCTTCATCGGAAGGTTCCTCTTTTTGTGGAGCTGCAGGTCGAGTACCTCGCTTTCTATTAGTATTGGTATTGGTTGGTTTGGAGGGTTTGACGTCTTTACTAATACGTTTCCGTTTTCTTTTCCGTGCATCCTCAACCGTTTTCTCCTTTTTATTGACCTCCTCGAGATTGATGGTTTGTCCAGTTTTTTTAGGTCCTGAGAGTTTTTGGTATTGCGTTTTTAACGTTTCATTTTCCTGAGGCTCATTTTCTGAGGAGCTCTCCGCTGGTTGGGTTGCTTTTACTTCTTTTTTCTCTTCCTCTTTTGAAGGAGATACAGAGGGTGCAAGCTCTGCTGGGGTGGTTTCTGAAGTGTTTTCAGGTTTTTTTTCGTCCGTTTTTTTGGCAGGTTTAGGTTTGTTCAGAGCTTCCAAATCGATCTTCCCTAGAGTTTTAGGCTTCTCAACAGCTACTCGATTTGTTTTCATCTCCTCTCGCTTTGCGATTTGATCAAGACGTTCTTGCTCTTTCTTTTCTTGGATAATTCGAAGCGATTCTTTCTCTTTACGCTTTTCTTCCCCAATTTCATGAGAAGCTACTTTCTTTGACTTATCCGTTTCAAACTCGTCCAAAAGAACAGTGTATACTTCGGTTGTTATTTTGGTAGTTGGACGTGCGTCAATTTCTATACCCTTTAAATTTAAATATTCGACCGCACGGTCCAAGGAGATGTTTAGTTCTCTGAGGACTTTGTTGAGTCGAATGCTGGGTTGATCTGCCATATATTAGTTTCTGTTCGTAAAAATAAGAATTATTTTTGCAGTCTATTCTTCAAATTCTTCTTTGAGGATGCGTAACACATCGTCAATTGTTTCTTCTTCAAGGTCTGTGCGTTTTATCAAATCGGCTTTTTCTAATTCTAAAATGCTTTTTGCTGTATCCAGACCCACTTTTTTGAATTCTTCGATTACCCATCCTTCGATTTCGTCACTAAATTCTTTAAGCTCGATATCTTCTTCAACACCTTCGCGGAAGACATCAATTTCGTAACCCGTCAATTTCCCTGCCAAACGGATGTTAGACCCTCCTTTACCAATAGCCTTGGAAACTTCCTCAGGGTTTAAGAAAACTTCTACACGTTTGGTTTCTTCATCAATTTTAAGTGAATTTACTTTTGCAGGACTTAACGCTCTCGAAATAAAGAGTTGCAAATTGTTGGTGTAATTGATAACATCGATATTTTCATTTCCTAGTTCTCTTACGATTCCGTGAATACGGGAACCTTTCATCCCCACACAGGCACCTACAGGATCTATTCGGTCGTCGTAAGAATCTACGGCTACTTTCGCTTTTTCTCCAGGAATTCGAACCGCTTTTTTGATCGTTATCAAGCCGTCAAAAACCTCAGGGATTTCTTGTTCAAAAAGTTTTTCAAGGAAAATTGGAGACGTTCTTGAAAGAATAATTCTCGGTTTGTTCCCGCGCAACTCCACACTTTCAATAATCCCTCTGACGTTGTCTCCTTTTCTAAAAAAGTCACTAGGGATTTGGCGGTCTTTCGGGAGAATAAGCTCATTTCCGTCATCGTCCAAAAGGATGATTTCTCTATTTCGGATGTGATGAACTTCGGCAGTAAACAAATCGCCCTCACGGTCTTTAAATTGTTTGAAGATATTGGTGCTGTCGTGTTCGAAAATTTTAGCGACTAAGTTTTGTCTTAAATATTGAATCGATCTTCTTCCCAAATCGATTAGCTTCACCTCTTCGGAAACATCTTCACCTACTTCAAAATCGGGTTCTATTCTTCGAGCTTCAGTCAGCTCAATTTCTTGGTTGGGATCTTCTACATTTCCATCTTCTACCACGATTCGATTTCTCCAAATCTCCAAGTCTCCTTTATCGGGATTGATAATGATGTCGAAGTTTTCATCCGATCCAAACTTGCGTTTTAAGGTGTTTTTAAATACATCCTCCAAAATAACCATAAGGGTTACTCGGTCAATTAATTTATCATCTTTAAATTCTGAAAAAGAATCAATTAAGGCAAAATTTTCCATATTCAATTATTTTCTTTCTAGATCGTTACTTTCGCGCTTTCAATCTGATCATACGAAAGTGTTTGTTGTTTTTCTACAGTTACTTTTCCCTTCCCTACAGGTTTGGGTTCTCGTTGTTTCCAAGTCAGGGTAAATCCACTGTCATCAGCAGCGATTAATGTCCCTTGTACAGGGGGAAGATTCGTCAACTCTACTTTGAGCTTCCTCCCGATGTTTTTGATATACTGACGTTTGCTTTGCAGCGGAGCCCCTACTCCTGCTGAGGCTACTTCTAAAGAGAAGTCTTCTTCTTCTCGATCCAACTGATGTTCGATCGCCCTACTGACGTTCATGCAATCTTGAAGGGTTACGCCTTGATCTCCGTCTAAAATGACACGAACACTATTGTCAGCTCCTACCTTGAGTTCAATTAAAAACAACGAAGGATGCTCAGCGAGTGCTGCTGTCAATAAAGTTTCTACTTTCAAACGTAAATTCATATCAAAAAAAAAGGGGACTTAATAGTCTCCTCCTGTATACTTTCAGAACGTGTGCAAATATAAGAGAAATTGTGTAACTTTTATAATGATCAAATAAATTTATTCTTTAACAACAACACTTAATCGTCGAAAACTGTAAACTTTTTGAAATCAATCTACAAAACAATCGATTTTAGTGTACCGAATGAAAAGTGAAGACCCTGGAGTACTGATGCCTGAAATTGGAAGAGCAGTTGTCCACCAAGAAGGAGTGGCTTTGATTGAAGAATATAGAAAACCTCAAGGTTAATTTCGTTCGCTGATTCTAATTTGCTTTAAAAAACAGAGGCGTTAAGCCCAATTTTTTTACTATTAAATGGTAAAAAATTGTAATTTTAGACGCTATGAAATTTAAACCTTTAGGTACGGGGCTTCGTTTTTCCAAACACCGAGCAAAGGAACAAACTCCCTTTGAGCGCTTGTTTGAGATTTTTAAAGAATTGATCACCCACACTTCTGGGGATTTTGACGAAGCAATCGATTGGTTACGGGAGTTAGACCGAGAATATAAGCTAACCGATGAAAATTACACCATCGACGATTTCATAGAAGACTTACTTCAAAAGTCCTATATCCAACCCAAAGGGGGTAGCGGTGGAAAAGGGGACGGAATGGCACTCACTCCCAAAACCGAAAAACTTCTTCGGGAACATGCACTAAAACAAATCTTCGGGAAACTGAAGAAGTCAGGCTCCGGAAACCATAAGACCAAAAAAATGGGTCAGGGGGAGGACAATACCGGAGAATTTAAAGCGTATCAATTTGGTGATGCACTGGAAAAAATAGACATGACCCAAAGCATTAAAAATGCTCAAATTCGATCGGTCGGGAATGACTTTACCCTGCAACACGACGACCTGGTCGTAGAAGACAGTTTTTATAAAACCCAGATGAGTACGGTCTTGATGATTGATATCAGTCACAGTATGATTCTCTACGGAGAAGACCGGATCACACCAGCTAAAAAAGTAGCCATGGCCTTGGCAGAAATGATTACCACACGCTATCCGAAAGATACTTTAGACATCTTGGTCTTTGGAAATGACGCCTGGCCCATTTCCTTAAAAGAAGTCCCTTACCTCGAGGTGGGACCTTATCACACCAATACCGTTGCTGGCTTAGAGTTGGCCATGGATTTACTCCGCCGAAAAAAGAACAGCAACAAACAAATCTTTATGATTACCGACGGAAAGCCCAGTTGTCTAAAAATGCCCGACGGAACCTACTACAAGAACAGTGTAGGTCTAGATGAAAACATCGTTGAAAAATGTTACAACATGGCACGGCAAGCTAAAAAGCTGCATATCCCAATTACTACCTTCATGATTGCTCAAGATCCTTACTTACAGCAGTTCGTTCGTACTTTTACCGAAGCCAATCGAGGTAAAGCCTTCTTTACAGGTTTAAAAGGTTTAGGAGAAATGATCTTTGAGGACTATGAAAAAAATAGAAAAAAACGCTTAGAATAGAGAAAAATAAAACTATGAGTTCACCAAAAATTGCTACCCTAGGGGCACTAAAAAAAACTGATTATCAACCCCAAAACATTCAAGAGGAATTGGCAAAAAATTTACGTCAACGCCTTCGCGATGGGGTTCCTACTTTTGAGGGGTTAGTCGGATATGAAAGTACCGTCATTCCCGATGTGGAACGCGCACTTTTATCAGGGCACAACATTAATTTGTTAGGCTTGCGCGGGCAGGCCAAAACCCGTTTAGCCCGTCAAATGACACAGTTGTTAGACGAGTGGGTTCCAGTAGTTAGTGGCTCAGAAATCAACGACGACCCCCTTGACCCTATTAGTCGTGAAGCCAAAGAATTAATCGCACAACACGGCGACGATACACCCATTGAATGGCTGCATCGCGACGAGCGCTTTTTTGAAAAATTAGCAACCCCAGATGTAACAGTAGCTGACCTTATTGGGGATGTTGACCCTATCAAAGCCGCTAACTTAAAGCTCTCTTATGCCGATGAACGGGTGATTCACTTTGGGATGATTCCCCGTGCGCACCGCTGTATTTTTGTGTTGAACGAATTACCCGATTTGCAAGCGCGAATACAAGTAGCCTTGTTTTCCATACTACAAGAAAAAGAAATTCAAATTCGCGGCTTTAAATTGCGTCTTCCTATTGAAACACAAATCATCTTTACTGCTAACCCAGAGGATTACACCAATCGCGGAAGTATCGTGACTCCCCTTAAAGATCGTATTGGATCACAAATTCTAACCCACTACCCACACACCCGTGAAATTGCCAAAGCCATTACCACCCAAGAAGTGAAAATGGAAGAAGGGACTGCAGCTCAAATTCACATACCAGAACTGGCCAGAGACATCCTAGAGCAAATAGGATTTGAAGCCCGTAAAAGTGATTATGTAGATGCAAAAAGTGGGGTAAGTGCACGTATGAGTATTACTGCTTTTGAAAATTTGATCAGTACCGCAGAACGAAGAATTTTGATCAATGGAGAAGAAACTACCTGCATTCGCATGGCAGATTTTTTAGGAATTATTCCTGCGATCAATGGAAAAGTAGAATTGGTTTATGAAGGAGAGCAAGAAGGAGCTGAACAGATTTCTTACCACCTGATTTCACAAGCCTGTAAAACACTTTTTCCAGACTATTTCCCAGAGATAAAGAAACTTGAAAATCAAGAAGAGGAAGGTCCCTATGACAAACTCCTAGGCTGGTTTTTTAGTGATAACGAACTTTTTTTAGAGGATACATTAACCGATGGGCTTTACCGAGATACCTTAGAGATGATACCTGATATAAAAAATGTCATCAAAATTCATCAGCCCGATTGTACAAAAGAAGACTTCCATTTTATGATGGAGTTTTTGCTTTGGGGCTTGGAAGCCAACAAACGCTTGAATAAGTACCGCACCTTAGAAGGATTTCAATTTAAAGATGCGTTAGGGAGTTATATTAGTGGGTTGTAGCGATAGAGATTAGTTATTTTAAAGAATAGTCCCGACCTTTGAAAATCAAAATTGAGCATGATTCAAACAGACATTCTTATTGTAGGTGCAGGCCCCGTTGGACTCTTTGCTGTTTTTGAAGCAGGACTAATGAAACTGAAATGTCATCTAATCGATGTGATTCCACAAGCGGGAGGGCAATTGACAGAGATCTATCCTAAAAAACCCATTTATGACATCCCGGGTTATCCCAGTGTATTAGCAGGAGAACTGATCGATAACTTAATGGAACAAGCTGCTCCTTTTAAACCTGGATTTACCCTGGGAGAACGCGCAGATACCATTGAAAAACAAGAAGACGGTAGCTTTATTGTTATCACTAGCGAAGGAACACAGCATCACGCACCCGTAGTGATGATCGCTGGAGGTTTAGGGAGTTTTGAACCCCGTAAACCTAAGATTGACACCCTTCCGCAATTTGAAAAAAATGGCGTGGAATACATGGTCAAAGAACCCGATGCTTTTATTGGGAAGAAAATCTTTATCTCTGGTGGAGGAGACTCTGCCTTAGACTGGGCCATTTATTTTGCCGAGCACAACAATACCTCAGTAGGTCTAGTACATCGAAGCGATACTTTTAGAGCGCATAAAGACTCGGTTGAAAAAGCCTATCAATTGCAAAAAGAAGGAAAAATTGATTTCTATACCCATGCAGAAATCGTTGGACTAAACGGAGAGGAAACCTTAAAATCAATAGAAATCAAGCAAAAGGATCAACCCAATAAAACGGTTGAAGTAGACACTTGGTTACCCCTCTTTGGTTTGTCGCCAAAGCTAGGGCCAATTTCCAACTGGGGTCTAGAGATTGAAAAGAACGCCATCAAAGTAGACAATACCTTAGATTATCAAACCAATATCCCTGGGGTCTTCGCCATTGGTGATGTGAATACCTATCCTGGAAAATTGAAACTGATTCTCTGTGGTTTCCACGAGGCTACTTTGGCGGTGCAAACCGCCTATAAGATTATCAATCCAGATAAACGCTTTACCTTAAAATACACCACTGTTCAGGGAATTCAAGGATTTGATTAAAACTCCTTTAATTTAAAGTGCCACTACTTATGGACTATTCTCTTTTTCACGTCGATGCGTTTACGGATACTCTTTTTAGAGGAAATCCCGCCTGTGTCGTTCCATTGGAAAACTGGCTTGAGGATGCTGTTTTACTCTCTATTGCCAAAGAAAATGCAGTTCCAGAAACTGCCTTTTTTGTACAAAACGAAGATCAAATTCACTTGCGCTGGTTTACTCCAGATCTTGAAATGGATCTTTGTGGACACGCTACTTTAGCAACAGCACATGTTTTAAAAAAGCATTTGGGGTATGATAAAAAAGTGATTTCCTTTACTACCATGAGTGGAATTGTGAGCGTCTCCCTTTCCGATGAACTTTATTACTTGGATTTTCCTTCGCGTATGCCGCTGGAAACCCATCTTCCAAAAACCCTAGAGAAAGCGCTAAACGCAAAGCCCAAATCCGTTTTAAAAGCAAGAGATTATGTACTGGTTTATGATCGTGAAGAAGACATCCAAAACATCCAAATAAAACGCACCTATTTTGACGAATTGGATCTTGGAACAGGGGGAGTTATTGTAACTGCACCAGGAGAAAATGCAGACTTTGTTTCCCGTTTTTTTACACCTCGGGCCACTTTATTGGAAGATCCTGTTACCGGGTCGGCACATTGTTCTTTGATTCCCTACTGGGCTTCTGTGTTCTCGAAACAGGAAATGACGGCACAGCAAATTTCCGAACGCGGAGGTCAGTTGTTTTGTGAAAATCAGGGAGATCGGGTTTTGATAGGCGGTAAGGCACGTACCTTCTTAAAAGGAACCTTTCAAGTCCGATAAAGTTTAAATCAGGTGTTTTAGGTTTTTCTTAAAAAATCGAGCAGACGTTGCCGCACTTTCCATAGAACTTACCTCAAAATTTCCACCTTGTTCAATATAGTAGTATTCCAAACCACTTTTTTCTGAATCGGGCAGTAACTGGGTATAATCGATGGAACCGTTTCCTAACTCACTGTAGTCTCTGGTTATCTTATCCATGTCTTTGATGTGCCACATAGTGTAGCGTCCCGGTTGTTGCTCTACAAGTTGTTTCGGTGTTTTTCCTGAATGTACAACCCAATACATATCCATTTGAAGTTTTACAAGTTCTGGATCAGTGATTTGCATTAGTATATCGTGGCCTGAACTACCTTCCCAGTTTTCAAATTCATAACCGTGATTGTGATAAGCAAATCCAAGGCCTGCTCCTTTAACTTGTTCACCAATTCGATTGAGCTTATCCGCCAAAATTTTGAAGCTCTCCGCGTTGCGCTGATCAGGATGCACCCAAGGCCAAGTGATATAAGGAGCATTTAAAATTTTTGAGGCTTCAATGCACTGATCTACAAACTCTTTTAATTTGTCCTCTGTAGCATTAAAGTAATCTGAAAATGCATAATGTCCACTCGTTGTTGTCAAACCTAAATCATCTAAAACCATTTTAAACTCCCCCACTTCCAATCCATAAATTCTTTTTGTATCGGGGTTAAATCCATAAGTTTCAAAATCTTGATATCCCATAGCTTTGACTTTTTTCAAAGTTCCCACCGGATCTTCCGCCATTGCATCTCTAACGGAAAAGAGCTGCAGTCCCATCTTATACTTTGATGGGGCAGTACACGCTAATTGTGGAAAGCCTGTAAGAGTTAAGCTTCCAAGAGCTGCAATCTGATTTATAAAGTTACGTCTTCGCATAAGATTTGATTGAAGTTTAAATTTAAAAAAC
>CAXGYE010000033.1:0-9050 GCA_964013865.1 uncultured Flavobacteriaceae bacterium | reverse complement strand
TGGTATGGACCGTAAGTTGGAATGAAAAGGGAATTGGCTATGCAAATTCAACAGATTTGATTCATTGGTCGGAACAAAAATATCTTCCAGTCATGGAGCACGAAACCGAGGCGAGAAATTGCTGGGCTCCTGAATTGTTCTATGATACCGACTCCAAAACGTATTTACTCTTTTGGGCAACAACACTACCCGGCAGATTTCCAGAGACAGATGCATTAGGAGACGACGGATACAATCACAGAATGTACGCTACTACCACAAAAGATTTTATTGATTTTAGCGAAACCAAACTCTTCTATGAACCTGGCTTTAATGTCATCGATGCAACGATACTGAAAACGAAAGACGCCTATCGGATGTTTATCAAAGACGAGACCCTGCTTCCTGAACCCAAAAAAAATATACGAATTGCTATGAGTGACAAGCTGCAAACCCAGTGGAGTCCTCCCTCGGAACCCATCACCCAAAATTGGGTAGAAGGACCCACCGTTATGCAATTTAATGACCATTGGATTGTCTATTTTGATCGCTATACCGAAGGAAAAATGGGAGCTGTACGTTCTTCTGATTTAAAAACTTGGACAGACATTTCTGATCAAATTCAATTCCCTGAAGGAACTCGGCATGGAACAATTTTTAAAGTCAAAGAAAGCCTCTACAACAAGATCAAATCCCAGAATAAGGAGTAGCAAAACTAAAAACCCTCCAAAAGGAGGGTTTTTATATTAGGCTTCGCCGGCCGGTCCAAAATTGAGTGGAATCGGCGGAGGCTCATTAGTTTCTATAGTTCCATTTGTATTTTCGAAACGTTGGATGTTGTCTGCCAAAGCTTTTTTAAAACGCTTGGCGTGTTCGGGGGTCAAAATCACACGTGACTTTACCCGTGCCTTGGGCGCACCCGGCATGACGGTAATAAAATCTACGATAAATTCGGACGCCGAATGGTTGATGATCGCCAAATTGGAGTACACTCCATCGGCTATCTGTTCATCAATGGCAATATCCAATTGCTTCTGCTTGGGGGCTTTTTTCTCACTCATGGTTTTAGAAACTGATTTCCTCTTCTTTATCAATCAAAAGACTGTTGTACTCTTCTTTCGAACCTACAATGATGTCGTTGTACACTCGAAGTCCGGTACCTGCAGGAATCTTGTGTCCTACGATAACATTCTCTTTCAAGCCTTCTAGGAAATCTACTTTTCCGTTTACGGCTGCTTCGTTCAATACTTTTGTGGTTTCCTGGAAGGAAGCCGCAGAAATAAAGGACTTGGTCTGAAGTGAGGCTCGGGTAATCCCTTGCAATTCAGGCTTCGCAGTAGCAGGTGCCGCTTCTCGAGCAACAACCAAGGCTTTATCTTCGCGTTTCAGTAACGAATTTTCGTCGCGCAACTGTCGAGAAGTAATAATTTGACCTTGCTTCAGATTTTCAGAATCGCCCACTTCTTCCACAATTTTCATTCCGAATAAAGCGTCGTTTTCTTTCATAAAGTCATAACGGAAGACCAACTGGTTTTCTAAGAAAATAGAATCTCCTGGATCTAGGATACGAACCTTACGCATCATCTGACGAACTACCACTTCAAAGTGCTTGTCGTTGATCTTCACCCCTTGCAGTCGGTATACCTCTTGAATTTCATTCACTAGGTATTGCTGAACGGCAGAAGGCCCTTTGATGTTTAGAATGTCCGATGGCGTAGTCGATCCATCTGACAATGGCATTCCTGCCTTGACAAAATCGTTCTCCTGTACCAAAATTTGATTAGAAAGTTTGACCAAATATTTCTTGATGTCTCCAAACTTGGATTCTACAATAATCTCGCGATTTCCTCTTTTGATTTTACCAAAAGAAACTACCCCATCAATTTCAGAGACTACGGCTGGATTGGAAGGGTTTCGCGCTTCAAACAATTCTGTCACACGGGGTAAACCTCCTGTAATATCTCCGGACTTGGCAGATTTACGTGGAATTTTCACTAGGATTTTTCCTTCTTCAATCTGATCTCCCTCGTTAACAATCAGATGCGCTCCTACAGGCAAGTTGTACGAACGCAACACATTTCCTTTCTTGTCTGCAATGGACAAGGTCGGGATGAGTTTTTTGTTTCTAGATTCCGAAATCACTTTTTCTTGGAAACCAGTTTGTTCGTCAATTTCAACCTGATAGGTCATCCCTTGTTCAATGTTTTCAAACACGATTTTACCTGTAAACTCAGAAACAATCACCCCGTTAAACGGATCCCACTGACACACCGTAGTTCCCTTTTTAATTTTCGCTCCATTTTTAATCTGGAGAGAAGAGCCGTAAGGTATGTTATTGGTACTCAGCACACTTTTAGTTTTGGCATCTAAAATTTTAATCTCCGTTGTTCGAGAAATCACAATCTCAGCGTCATTGCCTTCAGCATCTTTGCCTTTAACTGTTTTTAAATCTTCAATTTCAGCAACTCCATCAAACTTAGTGATGAGTTTGTTTTCTTCAGAGATGTTTCCTGCAACTCCACCAACGTGGAATGTTCTTAAGGTCAACTGAGTTCCAGGTTCTCCAATAGACTGCGCTGCAATCACCCCTACGGCTTCTCCTCGTTGAACCATTTTACCAGTTGCAAGGTTTCTACCGTAGCATTTTGCGCAAATTCCGTATTGTGCCGCACAGGTCAATGGGGAACGTACTTCTACAGATTCTATAGGAGTTTCATTGATTTGGGCCACATGTGTTTCTTTGACTTGTTCTCCAGAGGCAATAATAACCTCACTGCTTTGGGGATCTACAATATCATGAAGGGTAACACGTCCTAAAATACGTTCTCCTAGAGTTTCAACCACTTCTTCGTTTTTCTTCAATGGTTTGACTTCTACTCCTCTTAAGGTTCCACAATCTTCGATATTGACAATCACATCTTGAGACACATCGTGAAGACGTCGCGTAAGATATCCCGCATCCGCAGTTTTTAAGGCGGTATCGGCAAGTCCTTTTCTCGCTCCGTGCGTTGAAATAAAGTACTCTAAAATGGAAAGCCCTTCTTTAAAGTTAGAAAGAATCGGATTCTCGATAATCTCTCCTCCTCCTACGTTGGATTTTTTGGGTTTTGCCATCAGTCCACGCATACCGGTCAACTGACGGATTTGTTCTTTAGAACCCCGAGCTCCAGAATCCAACATCATATACACCGAGTTGAATCCTTGTTGGTCTTCGCTAATACGCTTCATTGCCAATTCGGTCAATTTCGCATTCGTAGAAGTCCAAATATCAATCACCTGATTGTATCGCTCGTTATTGGTGATCAGACCCATGTTGTAGTTTCCGATAACCCCATCGACTTGACCATTGGCCTCGTCAATCATCGTTAATTTTTCCGGCGGGATAATAATATCACCTAGGCTAAAGGACAATCCACCTTTAAAGGCAAATCCATATCCCATGGCTTTGATTTTATCCAAGAATGCTGCCGTTTCGGGGACGCTCGTTACTTTGAGTACGTCTCCAATAATTTCTCGCAGGTTTTTCTTAGTCAAAACCACATTAAAGAAACCTGCGGCTTCTGGAACAACTTCATTGAACAGAACACGTCCTACGGTTGTATCGATAATTTGATATTCCAGTGCTCCTTCTTCGTTGAGTACCTTGGCTCTGATTTTGATCATCGCGTTGAGTTCCACACGCTTTTCATTGTATGCAATGTGTACTTCTTCTACCGAATAAAACGTCAAGCCCTCTCCTTTTACTTTCAATTTTGGAGTTGACATTCGGGCTTTGGTCATGTAATACAGACCCAAGACCATGTCTTGAGAAGGTACAGTAATCGGGGAACCATTTGCTGGGTTAAGAATACTGTGTGATGCCAACATTAAAAGTTGTGATTCTAAGATGGCCTCTGGTCCTAAAGGCAAGTGAACTGCCATTTGATCTCCGTCAAAATCCGCGTTAAATGCTGTACATACTAGCGGGTGCAATTGGATCGCTTTTCCCTCGATGAGTTTAGGTTGGAACGCTTGAATTCCCAAACGGTGTAGTGTGGGGGCACGGTTCAAAAGTACCGGATGTCCTTTCAACACATTTTCCAAGATATCCCAAACTACGGGTTCTTTACGATCGATAATCTTTTTTGCAGATTTTACCGTTTTGACAATTCCTCTTTCAATAATCTTACGGATTATGAACGGTTTGTACAATTCAGCGGCCATGTCTTTCGGCAATCCACATTCAAATAATTTTAATTCAGGTCCTACAACAATTACCGAACGTGCAGAATAGTCAACACGTTTCCCCAATAAGTTTTGACGAAAACGCCCTTGTTTCCCTTTTAGGGAATCTGATAAAGATTTTAAAGGACGGTTAGAATCGGTTTTTACAGCAGAAGCTTTACGCGTGTTGTCGAATAGGGAATCTACGGACTCCTGTAGCATTCGCTTTTCGTTTCGCAGGATCACCTCAGGAGCTTTGATCTCCACCAAACGCTTAAGTCGATTGTTTCGAATAATTACACGTCGATAAAGATCATTTAAATCTGATGTCGCAAAACGTCCTCCATCTAGGGGAACTAAAGGTCGTAACTCGGGTGGGATCACTGGAATCACTTTCATGATCATCCACTCGGGAAGGTTTTCTCCGCGTTCGTTAGCATCTCGGAAAGCCTCTACGACTTGCAATCGTTTTAAGGCTTCTGTTTTCCGTTGCTTGGACGTTTCGTTGTTTGCCTTGTGACGCAATTCATAAGAAAGGGCTTCCAAATCAATGCGAGAGAGCAGTTCGATCAAACATTCTGCACCCATTTTTGCAATAAACTTATCTGGGTCGCTGTCTTCCAAATATTGATTTTCTATAGGGATTTGCTCCATGGCGTTGAGGTATTCTTCCTCGGTCAAGAAGTCCATCGGTTGTAATGGTTCCCCTTCTTCGTTTTTGGCAATCCCAGGTTGAATGACCACATAGCGCTCGTAGTAAATAATCATATCAAGCTTCTTGGAGGGAAGTCCAAGCAGGTATCCAATTTTATTTGGAAGTGAACGGAAGTACCAGATGTGCGCTACAGGGACAACCAAGTTGATGTGTCCCACACGGTCTCTCCGTACTTTCTTCTCGGTCACCTCTACCCCACAGCGGTCACAAACGATTCCTTTATAGCGGATTCTTTTGTATTTCCCACAGGCACATTCGTAGTCTTTGACTGGGCCAAAGATACGCTCACAGAAAAGTCCGTCCCGTTCCGGTTTATGGGTACGGTAGTTGATCGTCTCGGGTTTTAAAACTTCTCCTCGAGAATTTCCAAGGATAATCTCTGGCGAGGCTAAACCAATTGAGATTTTATTGAATTTTTTTTGCGTAATGATTTCGTTATTTCTAGCCATAGCTAACTGTCGTCTTTTTAAAATTATTCTTCCAATCGAATGTCAAGTCCTAATCCCTTCAGTTCGTGCATCAGTACGTTGAAGGATTCGGGTAACCCAGGTTCCGGCAAAGTATCGCCTTTCACAATGGCCTCATAGGTTTTTGCTCGTCCTATGACATCATCGGATTTCACGGTCAAAATTTCTTGTAGGGTGCTGGAAGCTCCATAAGCTTCAAGTGCCCATACTTCCATTTCTCCAAATCGCTGACCTCCAAACTGCGCTTTCCCTCCTAGAGGTTGTTGCGTAATTAGTGAGTACGGTCCAATAGAGCGCGAGTGCATTTTATCATCGACCATATGTCCTAATTTCAACATATAAATTACGCCTACCGTAGCAGGTTGGTCAAAACGCTCCCCTGTACCTCCGTCATACAAATAGGTATGTCCATACTGTGGTACTTTTGCTTTTTCGGTCAAGGCATTGATCTGATCGATTGAAGCGCCGTCAAAAATAGGGGTTGCGTATTTCTCTCCTAAATTTTGACCTGCCCATCCAAGAACGGTTTCATAGATCTGACCAATATTCATTCGGGATGGAACACCTAATGGGTTCAACACGATATCAACTGGCGTCCCGTCTTCCAAGAAAGGCATTTCTTCCTCACGGACAATTCGGGCTACAATCCCTTTGTTACCGTGACGACCGGCCATTTTATCTCCTACTTTTAGCTTGCGCTTTTTTGCGATGTAGACCTTTGCTAATTTTTTGATGCCAGCAGGAAGTTCATCTCCCACACTGATCGTAAACTTCTCACGACGAAGGGCTCCTTGAAGATCGTTTTCTTTGATTTTATAATTGTGTATCAAATCTGCAATCAACTCGTTAGTTTCCTTTGAAGTCGTCCAAGTGCTTTTCGCCAGGTGGGTATAGTCTTCCACCGCAGAGAGGAGCTTCAAAGTGTATTTCTTTCCTTTTGGAAGAATTTCTTCGCCCAGATCGTTGGTGATTCCTTGACAGGTTTTTCCATTGACTATCGAAAAGAGTTTTTCAACTACAACGGCTTTCAATTCGTCAAATTTTACATCATACGCATCTTCTAGTAACTCCAATTCTTGTTTGTCTTGGTTGCGCTTGCGCTTGTCTTTTAATGAACGGGTAAAAAGTTTTTTGTCTATCACTACCCCGCGTAAAGACGGCGGTGCTTTTAATGAAGCATCTTTTACATCTCCTGCTTTGTCTCCAAAGATGGCACGTAGTAATTTTTCTTCTGGAGTAGGATCGGATTCTCCTTTTGGAGTAATTTTTCCAATCAAAATATCCCCAGGATTAACTTCTGCGCCAATACGAATCATTCCATTTTCATCCAAGTCTTTGGTAGCCTCTTCGCTTACGTTAGGGATATCGTTCGTTAACTCTTCCGTTCCCAATTTTGTGTCGCGAACATCCAAAGAATATTCATCGATATGGATGGAGGTAAAGATATCTTGTCGAACTACTTTTTCAGAGATTACAATAGCATCCTCAAAGTTATAGCCTTTCCAAGGCATAAAGGCCACTTTCATGTTTCTTCCTAAAGCCAATTCTCCAGCTTCAGTAGCATATCCTTGGCAAAGGACTTGACCTTTCGCAACACGGTCTCCTTTTCTGACAATGGGCTTTAGGTTAATACAGGTACCTTGATTGGTTTTTCTAAACTTAACCAAGTTGTAAGATTTCAAATTACCGTCAAAGCTAACTAGGTCTTGCTCGTCAGTAAAGTCATAACGTATCGAGATTTTTTCTGCATCGACATACTCAACGACACCATCGTTTTCCGCATTAATCAGAACACGAGAATCCGAAGCGACTTGCTTTTCCAATCCTGTTCCTACAATAGGAGACTCGGGACGGAGAAGTGGTACCGCTTGGCGCATCATGTTAGATCCCATCAGGGCACGGTTTGCATCATCGTGCTCCAAAAAGGGAATTAATGAAGCCGAAATCGAAGCGATCTGATTGGGTGCTACGTCAGTGAAGTTAATTTGATCTGGACTCACTACTGGGAAATCTGCCTGATCCCGTGCGATGATTTTTTCATCGAGAATCTTACCCGCTTTATCAAAATTGATATTGGCTTGAGCTATCAATTGATCCTCTTCTTCCTCGGCACTGAGGTAATGAGTTTCCTTCAAATTGATTTTTCCATTTTCAACTTTTCGATATGGAGTTTCAATGAATCCAAGATTATTTACTTTGGCAAACACTCCTAGTGAAGAAATCAATCCAATATTAGGTCCCTCAGGGGTTTCGATTGGACACAACCTTCCGTAGTGGGTGTAGTGTACGTCACGAACCTCAAATCCAGCGCGTTCCCGTGAAAGTCCTCCTGGACCTAAAGCAGACAAACGACGCTTGTGCGTGATTTCTGCCAGCGGGTTGGTTTGATCCATAAACTGAGACAACTGGTTGGTTCCAAAGAAACTGTTGATCACAGAGGATAAGGTTTTGGCATTGATTAAGTCAATGGGTGTAAATACCTCATTGTCCCGAACATTCATTCGTTCGCGAATGGTTCTTGCCATACGTGCTAGACCCACACCAAATTGAGAGGACAATTGTTCTCCTACCGTACGTACACGTCGGTTAGAAAGGTGATCAATATCGTCAATCTCTGCTTTGGAATTGATCAATTCGATTAAGTATTTTACAATGGTAATGATGTCTAATTTGGTTAAGACCTGCTTGTCCATTTCAACCTCTAAACCGAGTTTTTTATTCATGCGATAGCGTCCAACTTCACCTAGGTTATAACGCTGGTCCGAGAAAAAGAGCTTGTCAATAATTCCTCGAGCCGTGTCTTCATCTGGCGGCTCCGCATTCCGAAGTTGACGATAAATGTGTTCTACTGCTTCCTTTTCTGAGTTGGTAGGATCTTTTTGTAAGGTATTGTAGATAATGGCGTAGTCTGACATATGCGCATCTACTTTGTGTAAAAGAATATTCTTTACACTTGCCTCTAAGATCTCGTCAATATGTTCTTTTTCCAGTACGGTATCTCGATCGATGATGATCTCGTTTCGCTCAATGGAGATCACTTCTCCTGTATCTTCATCAACAAAGTCTTCGTGCCACGTTTTTAACACTCGTGCAGCTAATTTTCTTCCCAAAACGCGCTTCAATCCGGCTTTGGTTACTTTAATTTCTTCAGCAAGGTCAAAGATTTCAAGAATATCACGGTCATGTTCAAAACCGATAGCGCGGAACAAAGTCGTAACTGGTAATTTTTTCTTACGGTCAATGTAGGCGTACATCACACTGTTGATGTCCGTTGCAAATTCAATCCAAGAACCTTTAAATGGAATCACACGAGCAGAATACAATTTGGTACCGTTGGCGTGGAACGATTGACCAAAGAATACACCTGGTGAGCGATGTAGCTGAGAAACGACAATACGTTCAGCACCATTGATCACAAAGGTGCCACTAGGCGTCATATAAGGAATTGTACCCAAAAAAACATCCTGTACGATGGTTTCAAAGTCTTCGTGCTCCAAGTCGTTGCAGTACAGTTTCAAACGTGCCTTGAGTGGAACGGAATAGGTCAGTCCTCGTTCAATACATTCTTGAATAGAATAGCGTGGGGGATCCACGAAATAATCTAAAAATTCAAGAACAAATTGATTTCTTGTATCTGAAATGGGGAAGTTTTCTTGGAACGTATTGAAGAGACCTTCTACATTACG
>CAXGYE010000032.1:0-9063 GCA_964013865.1 uncultured Flavobacteriaceae bacterium | reverse complement strand
GGTGCTGAAGTACCCTCACGTGTCAAAGAGTTACATCTTTTTGACGGTTTGGGAAGAAAGAAAGTAGAGGGCGTAGAAGCGGGTGACCTCTGTGCGGTCATTGGATTGGAAGGATTTGAAATTGGCGATAGTATTGCAGATTTTGAAGCACCAGAAGCGTTACCCACCATTGCTATTGACGAACCAACGATGAGTATGTTGTTTACCATTAATGATTCTCCATTCTTTGGCAAAGAAGGAAAATTCGTCACTTCCCGTCATATTCGCGAGCGTTTGGAAAAGGAATTGGAGAAAAACTTGGCTATGCGATTGGAACAAACGGACAGTTCAGACACGTTTATCGTTTTCGGCCGTGGTGTACTCCACTTGTCTGTTTTGATAGAGACCATGCGTAGAGAAGGGTATGAATTACAAATTGGTCAGCCTCAAGTGATCATCAAAGAAATAGAAGGAGTAAAGATGGAACCCATGGAGGAGTTGACCATTGATTTACCTGATGAAGTTTCTGGAAAAGCCATTGAAATGGTGACTATGAGAAAGGGTGAAATGTTGGCCATGAATCCCAAAGGAAGTAGAATGATTTGTGAATTCAAAATACCCTCCAGAGGCATTATTGGATTGAGAAATCAATTGCTTACCGCTACAGCGGGTGAAGCCATAATGAACCATCGCTTTGATGAGTTTAGTCCCCTTAAGGGAGACATACCAGGACGTATCAATGGTTCATTGATTTCAATGGAAAATGGAGCTGCTATTCCCTACTCTTTAGACAAGCTTCAGGAACGAGGAAAATTCTTTGTAGCTCCAAACGAATCCATTTATACGGGCCAAGTGATTGGGGAAAACAGCCGTCAGGACGATTTGGTAGTCAATGTGACCAAAACCAAAAAATTATCAAATGTTCGAGCAGCCGGTTCAGACGATAAAGTTAGACTAGCACCCCCTATCAAATTCTCTCTAGAAGAAGCCTTAGAATACATACAGAAGGATGAGTATGTAGAGGTTACACCGAATTCACTTCGCATCCGAAAAATCTTCTTGGATGAAAACGAGCGAAAACGTCGAAAGGCCTGAATTATTTTTTGGCTACCACTTCGTTTAACCTACCCTGATCGCATTGAAAAATTTTCCCTGGAAATTTGACAATCATATTATAATCGTGGGTAGCCATCACGATACTTATTCCTCCGGTATGTAGTTTTCGAAACAATTGCATGATCTCCTGACTCGTTTCGGGATCGAGGTTTCCTGTGGGCTCGTCTGCAATGATCAATTCAGGATGATTGAGTAAAGCTCTGGCAATGGCAACACGTTGTTGTTCCCCTCCAGAAAGTTCAAAAGGAAATTTTTGATCACTAGAAGTTACATTAACCAATTCTAAAACCTCTGCAACACGCTCTTTAATTTTAGTTTTTCCTTTCCATCCTGTTGCTTTTAAGACAAAAGAAAGGTTATCAAAAAGGGTTCGATCGGGTAGGAGTTTAAAGTCTTGAAACACAACCCCAAGTTTTCTCCGCAATAGTGGTATCTGCCTGTCTTTGAGTTGGTTTAAATCAAATCCCACAATGGTTCCTTGCCCTGAACGCAATGGAAGATCACCATAAAGGACCTTCAAAAGACTACTTTTTCCAGTTCCCGTTTTTCCAATAAGAAATACAAATTCACCTACACCTACTTTAAAATTTACATCCGTAAGAATATTATTTTTTTCGTTGACGATAGAAGCATTCTGGAGGTTTATCATGAAAAAGGGATTAAAATATTCAAAACATTATAAAGGTAAATCTTTTGAATTAGTCTTAAATAATTTGTTGATAAAATATACGTTTCGAGCCCGAAATGCGTTCTTAAATTAGAAGGAATGAATTAAATTTAAGGCACCATGCTCAAAAAGCAAATAGCACTCTTTTTTTATAAAATTTATCTTTTATTTTTGCCTTTTCTACTTCAAGGACAATTATTTAATGATTCCAAAAAGACTGAGTTAAGTGATCATTTTTTTGGATTGGGGTATTTTCCCACTTCCTGGCAATCTAGTGTATTCGAAGAAGATCTTTACACTTCCAGATCCTATCAGCAAGAAGTACAATTCAACAAACTCTCTAATGCCTTACGACTCAATTATTCAGGAGCTGAAAAAATGTTGGTCCAATTTAAAGAAGATTTTCCCAATGTCATTGCTACAAAAACAATTGATTTGGATGTTGCTAATTATTATTTTCAAAACGAAAAATATCGATATGCTTTAAAGTGGTATCAAAGAATTTCTGAAAGCGAAGTGCCCAAAATGGATCAACCTCTTTTTAACTTTAATAAAGGGTACACTCTTTTTTCTGCGAAAAATTACAAAAAAGCAAGGCCCTATTTGGAGAAAGTAAAAGACCATAAACCTTATGAATCAGATGCACATTACTACTTGGGGCATATTGCCTATCAGTTAGAAGATTTCGATGGAGCACTCAGCTCTTTTCAAAATATTTCTAATCCTTCTCAAAAAGAAAATCTCACCTATTTCCAAGCCGATATGAATTTCCGCCTGGGGCGGTTTGACCAAGCCATTGATTTAGCAAAAAAAGCCTTAAGTTCAGCAAACAATGAGGAGACCTCGGAGCTTTCAAAAATCATTGGCGAAAGCTATTTTAACCAAGAATCTTACGAAGAAGCGATTCCTTATCTTGAGAATTATGAAGGGAAAAAGGGAATTTGGGACAACACAGATTACTACCAGTTGGGGTATGCTTATTTTAAACAAAAAAAATATGATCAAGCCATTGGGCAGTTCAATAAGATCATTGGGGACAAAAATGCATTAGCGCAAAATGCATATTATGCCCTAGCAGAGAGTTATCTCAATTCCAATCAAAAGTCTGCTGCACTCAATGCCTTTAAAAGTGCTTCTGCGATGAGTTTTAATGAAGTAATTCAAGAAGACGCTTTTTTAAACTATGCGAAACTGAGTTATGAAATTGGTAACCCCTTTGAAGACCCTCCTCAAGTATTGGTTGCGTTTTTGGAAGCCTATCCGAAGAATGATCAAATAGCACTTATAGAGGAACTTCTAATTAATTCCTATACTAAAAACAAAAACTATGCTGCAGCACTTGAGATTCTTGAAAATAAAAGTGGATTTAAAAATAACGAAACCTTACAGAAAGTATTGATGCTTAGTGCAACTCAGGATTATCAAAAGGGACGTTACGCAAATGCAAGTGCTCTCTTTAAACGCGGACTCAAGATTAAACAAAATAAAACTTTAGAAGCCTTTGGTTTGTATTGGTTCGGTAGATCGGAGTATGAACGAAACCTGTTTGATAGTGCACTTGATTTGTTTAAGCAGTTTCGCAAGCATCCCAGAAAAGAAACGATTGAAGTAGCAAACCGCTTAAACTATGACTTAGGTTATGTCTATTTTAAACTGGGTGAATATGAATACGCACTCCAGTCTTTCCAAGCTTTTAACCAGAGCAATAGTGCTTTTGATGTTTCCTACCAACGAGACACCTTTTTGAGAATGGGTGATTGTCAATTTGCCTTAAAAAAATATTGGCCAGCAATGGAGCATTACAATACTGCCATCGCTCTTGCTCCTGAAAAGGGAGCTTATGCAAAATTTCAAAAGGGAATTAGTTACGGATTTGTAGATCGTAATCCTCAAAAAATTGAAACTTTAATTGATTTTTTAGAGAACTATTCCAATGACGCTTTAGTAGACGACGTCTTGTTTGAATTAGCCTCTGCGTACAGTACTGCCTCTTCTTCCGATCAAGCGATTGAGACATATGACCGTTTGTTAACTCGTTTTAAAAACAGTCCATATCTCGCAAAGGCTGCACTCAACAAAGGATTGATTTTGTTTAATCAGGAACAATATACCGCTTCCAAAGCTGTACTGGAAGACGTGGCGGTAACCTATCAGCGGTATGCGGTAGGTGAACAAGCTCTACGAACGTTAAAGGAGATTGCCGTTGAAGAAGGAACTGTAACTTCGTTTTCGCGTTGGTTAAAAGAGCAAAAACTTGAAACTTTTACAGATACAGAACTCGAAAAGACCGCTTTTACTGCAGCAGAGCGACAATTTTTAGAAGGCAAAACGTCTGCCGCACTCAAACTATTTGAAGAATATTTAGACGTCTATCCACAAGGTGCTTTTAGCAGAGTAGCAAACTATTATTTAGCTGAAATGTATTATGAAAAAGAACAATTTGAAGAGGCTTTAGTTGCCTATCAATTGCTAATACAAGATCCGCAGATCTCTACTTATACCGAAAAAGCATTAACCCGGGTGATTTCTTTACTCAAGAATAAGGAGCAGCAAATTGAAGCGATTCCCTATATGGAACAATTGGCTGAGATTGCATCTTTTGAAGCGAACAAAAGGTTTGCAATATTCAATTTGTTGCAAGCGTATTTTGCAAATCAACAATTTGAAAAGACGCAAGAAACGGCTGAGCTAATTTTAAGTTTAAGTGAGATCGAAGACATCGTCGAATGGGATGCATTAAAATTCAAAGCGAGATCCTCGTTGGCATTGCGTGACAGTCTCAAAGCTGCTGAAGCTTATCTCAAACTAGAAAAAGTGCCCCAATCCGTGATTGTAGCAGAGGCGCTATATTTTAGAGCAGAACGGTTACATCGAGCTAAAGATTATGCTACCTCAAATAATTTGATTGCCAAAATAGCACAGAATTCGGGAAGATCTGGAGAATGGAATGTCAAAGCATTACTCTTACTTGCTAAAAATTACTATGCGCTAAATGATTCTTTTCAGGCTGTTTTCGTATTAGAATCGATAATTGAAAACTTTGATTCATTCCCATTAATTGTTCAAGAGGCTTCTGAATTGATTAAGGCGTATCGAAATTCTCTAAGTGAAGAAAACCGTTCCATAACTAAAGATACAAACAATGAATAGGATCGGATTTTTTCTTTTGTTTTTTATTTTTGTTTTCGGGATTCTCTCCGCGCAAAAAAATAAGCAAGAACCTATCGGAACTCAAGAAGTATTGGTAGTAAAATCCTACACCCCGAGTCTGTCAGATGCTTTTAAAATCAAATCGGCACCAAAGCTATCCGATAGCCTAACTTCTTTAGAAAAAGAACTGGTGTATCAGCTTCAAAAGATCCCTGTGATTTCAACTTTTGAGCCCAACAAAGCCTCGCCCTTAAAATTACAACAAAGAAAATCTACCACTCCCTACAACACTTTTTTTAGTGGAGGTTATGGCAACAAGAACCAATTGTTTTTTAATGTTTCTAGCGTGATTGAGCTGGATCGTACCCAAAGGTTTGGGCTAAATTTATATCGGGATGGATTTGGTAGTGACTTAGCAAATACTCTTTTAAAAAGCTCGCAAAATTACAGTCGTTTTGGTCTACATCACAATTTTAGAAGCACCAACTACAATGCGAATACTCTAGTACAATTTAAAACTAACAAGAACAATTATTTTGGTCTTTATGATACGGAATGGGATCCTTTGCTAATTAACTCAGCAAATCCAGAGATTAAGAGAAAATTCTTCGAAATTAGAACTCACTGGAATTGGTACGATGATGTTTTAAGAGGAATAACTTTTCAGGCAAACTTAACTTCAGATAATTTTAATTCTACAGAACAACAATTGGGATTGAAGACTGAATTTGGAGTAGATTTAGGAAGCGGGAAACTGAAGTCAGAATTGAATTTACAGGGGTTTCACAGCACTTTTGAGAACTCCTATTTTGATCGGAGTCTAGAGCAATACACCCAAGGTAAGGGATCAGTAGACATCTATTGGCAGCACAGTAGAAACGATTTAAAAATAAAAATTGGAGCAGGAGCAGCCTATCTTTTGGGTGTCGAAAACATAGCCAGTTCCCTTTTGTATTATCCTCAGCTTGAATTGTACTACCAAAAACCAGGAAATGTTCTCAGTCCCTATTTGATTGCAGAGGGTGGAGTTCATTTTAATACGTATAAAAATTTGGCTGCTACAAATCCCTATCTTGCCCCCACCACGCTTTTGACTCCAACCTTTAACCAGTATAATGCAAGTCTTGGAATTCGTTCCCAACTGGCCTCCGTATTGAATTTCGATCTTGGATTTATTTATGACCAAGTTGAAAATTTCAATTATTTTGAACGATTGCCTTTTGATAGCTCCTATCAGGATGAAAGTTACAGATTGTCAAATGCATTTGCTGCGAAGTATAGCAATACTGATTTATACGGATTCAAAGCATCCCTGCGTATTGATTTAGCAAAAGATAATTTTGTACGCTTTGAGACCCGATACCGTTTATTTGAAACAAATGGAAATCAAGAATTGTGGAATATTCCTGCCCTAGAAATGAATTGGGAAAGTCAATTTCAATGGGAGGATCGTCTTGCTTTTTCATTGAGCGGAAACCTATGGGGGGACCGAATAGCCGCTTACCGTCCAATTTTTATCGATCAAGAATTAAACAACGTACAAATCATTTCAGAGAACCTCCCCCTTTTTATTAGTACAACTGCTCACTTAACTTATAAATTAACTACTCAGTTTGACGTTTTTGTAAAAGTAAAACTCAACAGCCAAGAAAAGCATGGCAGATGGGCCTATTATCCTGAACCGCCATTACTTTTCTTAGGAGGGATCACGTATAAATTTGATTTTCAGTACTAAAATCAAAAGAACTAATAGTTGGAACAATTTTATGTACCCCGATTGATTTTTACTACATTTGTGCGTCAAAAATCTAAAATGTATAATTTTTCTAACATGCTCCCAATATGATCAAGATCTTTAATTCTTTTTTTGGATTAATTTCAATAGTTTTTGTACTTTCTTGCCAGGATAAGGTCGATCTGATTGTACATAACGCTACGATTTACACCTTAGATGATAAAGTGGGGGAAGCTTCAGCGTTTGTTGTTAACGACGGAAGATTTATTGCGGTAGGTGGAGAAGAACTTTTAGGAGAGTATTCAGGAAGAGTATTAGACCTCCAAGGTCTTCCAATTTACCCTGGCCTTATTGATTCACATTGTCATTTTATGAGTTTGGGATTAAGTCTTCAACAAGTGGATTTAAAGGGAACTCAAAGTTTTGAAGAAGTAGTAGACAGAGTAAAAAACTTTGTCAAAAACAAAAATTTGAATGCTGTCATGGGTAGGGGATGGGACCAAAACGATTGGGAAGACCAATCTTTACCTAATAAATCTGTTCTCGATAGTTTATTTCCTGACATTCCTGTTGCACTGAGACGTATAGACGGTCACGCTTTGTTAGTAAATCAAAAGGCTTTAGACCTCGCTGGTATTGACGGGACGACTGAGGTAGCCGGAGGAGCTGTGGTTAAAGAAAAGGGAAAGCTTACAGGGGTACTGGTGGATACTCCAATGAAATTAGTTAATGCCATTCTTCCAAAACCCTCAAAAGAAAAAAAGATTAAAGCGCTTCAGGATGCATCAAAAATTGCTTTTGAAAATGGGCTGACAACTGTATCAATTGCAGGTGTGGATAAAGACGACATCTATTTGATCGACAGCCTTCAAAAGGCTGGTACCTTGGACATACGTATTTACGCGATGATTTCGAATACTAAAGAGAATTTAGATCATTTTCTCTCTGTGGGGCCTTTATCAACGGATAAATTAAATGTACGTTCTTTTAAAGTCTATGCTGACGGTGCATTGGGTTCCCATGGAGCTGCGTTAAAAGAATCCTATTCTGATTTAAAAACTCACACCGGAGCATTTATCACACCAAAGGATTCTCTTGAAAAATTAGCCTACAAACTAGCAACAACGCCCTTTCAGATGAATACACACGCCATTGGTGATGAAGCGAACAAGGTAGTCTTAGAGGCCTATAGAAAAGCTTTAGTTTTTTCAGATGATCCGCGATGGCGCGTTGAACATGCTCAAATTATTGACACGGCAGATATCAAGCTTTTTAACCGAAAAATCATCCCTTCAGTACAACCTACTCATGCTACAAGCGATATGTATTGGGCTGAAGATCGTTTGGGGAAAAGTCGTTTGGAAGGGGCTTATGCCTATAAAGCACTTATGAAACAGTCAGGCCGTATTGCATTGGGTACTGATTTTCCTGTTGAAGAAGTAAATCCATTTTTAACGTTCTATGCGGCTGTTGCTCGTCAGGATCAAGAAGCTTTCCCAGAAGGCGGGTATCTCCCACAAAATAAATTGACTAGAATGGAAACTTTGAGAGGAATGACTCTATGGGGGGCTTATGCGAATTTCGAAGAAGACCAAAAAGGATCTATTGAAGTTGGCAAAGTTGCAGATTTTGTAATCTTGGATCGAGATATCATTCTGATAAGTGAAAAAAAGATCCCAAAAACCAGAATCGTAGCTACATTTCTCAACGGAAATATCGTTTACGGTAATAGAATCAATTAACCGGAATTAATAAAATTTATGTTTTCTTCTAAAAGAGAATTATTATTTTAAATTTCTAAACTCAATCGTGATTTTATATTAATAAAATTAACTAAAAAGCAAGTTTTGTTTTTTTATATATGGCATTAATTTATTTTTGTTAAAAATTTAAATTATGTGTGGTATTCTATGTGCGTTCGACCTGAAGCAGAGCAGTGACTCAATTCGCCCTCAAATTCTTGAAATGTCAAAAAAATTAAGACACCGAGGTCCTGATTGGAGCGGGATCTACAATGCACCCAATGCCGTTCTGTCCCATGAACGATTAGCGATTGTTGATCCGACCTCCGGAAAACAACCTTTGATTAGTCCTTCAAAAAAATTGATTTTAGCTGCTAATGGTGAAATATACAATCACCGCGCCCTTCGATCAACTTGCGATTCGGAGTATCAGTTTCAGACTGAATCCGATTGTGAGGTTATTCTCGCGTTGTACGAAAAAGAGGGTAAGGACTTTGTCAAGCAGTTGAACGGAATTTTTGCCTTTGCTATTTACGATCAAGAGCGAGATGAATATTTTATTGCTCGAGATCATATGGGTATCATTCCTCTTTATATGGGATGGGACGGTGATGGCACTTTTTACGTAGCTTCAGAATTGAAAGCCTTAGAAGGGGTCTGTTCCAAAATAGAGC
>CAXGYE010000031.1:0-9285 GCA_964013865.1 uncultured Flavobacteriaceae bacterium | reverse complement strand
AATAAATTCTTCCTTTTCTGATGCACTGAGCACTACCCAATCTCCTGCTTTGGAAGCGGCTGCCGCTCGAGATCTTGATTTTTGTGCATCCATCGCTTGATCAAAACCCGCTTGATCTACTGTAAAGCCCCGTTCATAGGCAATGAGTGCGGTAAGGTCAAAAGGAAAACCAAAGGTGTCAAACAATTCAAAAGCTTTTGCACCGTCTACAGTCTTCCCTTTGGATTGTTTTAGTATGGATTCTAAAAGCACCAATCCCTGATCTAAGGTTTTTAAAAATGAGTTTTCTTCTTCCTTGATCACATTATATGCCAATTGTTGTTCTCTTACCAGTTCGGGAAATGAAGCTCCCATTTGTTGGGATAGGATTTTGACTAAAAGATGGATAAAGGGTTCTTTTTGATTTAAAAAAGTAAATCCATAGCGAATGGCACGTCTCAAAATTCTTCGAATGACATAGCCCGCTCCAGTGTTACTTGGAAGTTGCCCATCGGCAATAGCAAAGTAAACGGTTCTCAGGTGATCGGCAATTACACGGAGGGCTCTGTCAGATTTTTCTGACACGCCATAGGTTGTATTTGTTAGGGTTTCAATTTCTCTGATAAGGGGTGTAAAAACGTCGGTGTCATAATTAGAGGTCTTTCCTTGTAAGACCATACACAAGCGTTCAAATCCCATCCCCGTATCAATATGCTTTTCGGGGAGTTGTTCCAAACTTCCATTTGCTTTTCTATTGAATTCGATAAAAACTAAATTCCAAACCTCGATGACCTGAGGGTGGTCTTGATTGACCAAATCAGCTCCTGAAACTTGAGCGCGTTCCTCTTCAGAACGAATGTCCACATGAATCTCGGAACAAGGTCCACAGGGTCCTTGATCGCCCATTTCCCAAAAATTATCTTTTTTGTTCCCCAATAGGATACGCTCTTCAGGAAGAATTTTTTTCCAAAGTTGGTACGCCTCTTCATCTCTGTCGATTTGTTCCTCTGGTGCTCCCTCAAAGATAGTTACATACAGTTTATCAGGGTCTATTTTATACACTTCCGTTAGCAATTCCCAAGCCCAAGCAATGGCTTCTTTTTTGAAATAATCTCCAAAACTCCAATTCCCCAACATTTCGAAAAAGGTGTGGTGGTAAGTGTCAATTCCCACTTCTTCCAAATCATTGTGCTTTCCCGATACGCGTAAACATTTTTGAGTATCCGCAATCCGCTTGGAAACAGGTTGGGCATTGCCTAAAAAATATTCTTTAAAGGGATTCATTCCTGCGTTGGTGAACATCAAGGTAGGGTCATCTTTGGTCACCATCGGTGCGGAGGGGACAATTTTATGGGTTTTAGAAGCAAAAAAATCTAAAAACTGTTGTCTTACTTGTGCGGATTTCATTCCAAATTATTTTTATAATTGTAGAGACTTTACGAGCACAACCACATGTTTTAACAACCCAACCTGTCAAAATTTTGTATCTTTGCTGCTGCGTAAAATATTCTATGCAAAAGAAGGAAAAATTTATAAAACTCTATGAGTAAAGTCAAATACTATTTCGACAAGGAGACGCTTTCTTATCGTCCCATTAAAGTAACTAGTAAAAATCGAATTTCTAATGTTGTGCTGTTTATACTCGCTTCCTTTTTTTTCGGAGCCACCTGTCTTTTGATTTTATTAAACTCAGATTCTATAAATACCCCTTCGGAAGTTGCTCAGAAAAGAACATTAAAAAATTACGAATTACAATTTGATATTTTAAACAAAAAACTGACGCAACTTGAGGCAGTCGTTTCTAATGTCGAAGAACGAGATAACAAGCTGTATCGGGTTTATTTTGAAGCAAGTCCTATTCCAGAAGAACAACGTCGCGCAGGTTTTGGCGGGGTCAATCGTTACAAAAATTTGGAAGGCTATGACAACTCAGATTTAATTATCACTACTGCCAAACGATTGGATATTTTAACCAAACAAACTGTAGTTCAGTCCCGTTCTTTGGATGAAATAGAACGCTTGGCAGCAAACAAAGCAGCGCTTATTGAAGCGATTCCAACCATTCAACCAGTCAAAAATAAAGACCTTACCCGTATCGCTTCGGGTTTTGGATATCGAAGTGATCCATTTACAAAAGCAAGAAAAATGCATTTCGGAATGGACTTTACCGCCAAAAGAGGAACTCCAGTTTATGCCACAGGTAATGGAGTCGTAAAACGTGCAGACAGCCGTTCTTCAGGCTTTGGAAAACACATCCGGATTGATCACGGTTTTGGTTATATCAGCCTTTATGCCCATCTGTCGAAATACAATGTGAGAAGAGGTCAAAAAGTAAAACGCGGGGATATCATTGGGTATGTAGGAAATACTGGGCGTTCCGCAGGGCCCCACTTACACTACGAAATAATTAAAGACAACAAAAAAATTAATCCTTTGAATTTTTATTACGGAAATCTTTCCCCAGAAGAATTTGAAGCCCTATTGACTCAATCCAAGCAAGAGAACCAATCTTTGGATTAAGATGCATATAAACCTTCCAGAAAAACGGTATTATTCCATTGGTGAGGTAGCAAAAGCATTTCAGGTAAAGCCTTCTTTACTTCGATTTTGGGAAAAAGAATTTAAAGAAATCCAACCCAAAAAAAAGGATGGAGGCACCCGAAAATACACCCCTGAAAATGTTCAGACCATTCAATTTATTTACCATTTAGTCAAAGAAAAAGGCATGACCCTTCAGGGTGCCAAAAATCAGTTGCAACGCAAAACTACTGATGCTCCAAAAGAAGCTTTACTTGTCAAGCTTGAGAAAATAAAAGCTTCCTTAGAGCAGTTAAAAGAAAATTTATAGCCTTATTTTTTTCGGAAAAAGATTTGAATTGGGACTCCCTCAAAATCAAATTGTTCTCGAAGTTTATTTTCTAAAAACCTTCGATAAGGATCCTTGACATATTGGGGTAAATTACAGAAAAATGCAAATTGGGGGTGCGGTGTAGGTAGCTGGGTACAAAACTTAATTTTTACATACTTCCCCTTATAGGAGGGTGGTGGAGTCTTTTCTATTATAGGCAGCATTACATTGTTGAAGGCTTTGGTGGGGATCCTCCGCGCTCTGTTTTGATATACCTCCACAGCCGTTTCAACCGCTTTAAAAATGCGCTGTTTGGTAAGTGAAGAGATGAAAATGATGGGGACATCCGTAAAAGGTGCGGTAGCTTCTCGGATTCGCTCTTCGTATTTTTTTGAGGCATGGGTGTCTTTTTCTAACAAATCCCATTTGTTAACCAAAATAACGACGCCTTTATTATTTCGGTGCGCCAGCCAAAATATATTTTGTACTTGTCCGTCAAAACCGCGGGTTCCATCGACAATCAAGAGACAAACATCTGCATGTTCAATAGCGCGAACGGAACGCATTACAGAATAAAACTCAATGTCTTCTTTGACTTTAGCTTTCCTTCTAATCCCTGCGGTATCCACCAAATTAAAATCAAATCCAAAACGATTGTATTTTGTATCAATACTATCTCTTGTCGTGCCTGCAATATCAGTTACGATGTAACGGTCTTCTCCAATTAAGGCATTGATAAACGAAGACTTTCCTGCGTTGGGCCTTCCTACTACTGCAAATCGGGGGAGGGTGTCTTCTAAGCGTTCTTCTTCTTTGGGTAAGTCTTTGATTAAGTCATCTAATAATTCACCTGTACCACTTCCACTTACGCTGGAAAGAGAATAAAATTGTTTAAATCCAAGCGCATAAAATTCAGGTGTATCCTGGATACGCAGTGCATTATCTACTTTGTTTATGGCTAAGTAAATCGGTTTGTGGGAACGTCGTAAAAGTTCGGCAATGGTTTGATCCATACCAGTGACTCCATCAGCAACGTCTACCATAAAAATAATGGCATCCGCTTCTTCAATAGCAAGATTAACTTGCTTGTCAATCTCTTTTTGGAAAATATCGTCACTGTCTTCTACATATCCCCCAGTATCGATCAAGGTAAAGTTCCTACCATTCCAATCCGACTTGCCGTAATGACGGTCCCTAGTAACACCACTAATCGAATCTACAATAGCTTCACGCTTTTGGATCATTCTATTAAAGAAGGTGGATTTTCCGACGTTCGGTCTTCCTACGATGGCTACAATACTGCCCATTGTTTTGATTTGTTGCAAAAATACTCTTTTCAAATCAAGGGGTTTATTTAAAGTAGAAAGATTTTGCACAAGACCTGATTAATATGTAAGTTTGTCGTCCTTATCGCGAGGTAGAGCAGTGGTAGCTCGTCGGGCTCATAACCCGAAGGTCGCTGGTTCGAGTCCAGCCCTCGCTACTATAAACCCTTCTAAAAGAAGGGTTTTTTATTTGTCCCAAACCCTAATATCATGTTTGTCGTTTACATTCTTAAAAGTCTTTCGTTTGATAAAATCTACATTGGATACACCTCTAATCTCATTCAACGGTTTTATTCTCACAATCAATTCGCAACAAAAGGCTACACCACAAGATACCGCCCTTGGGAAGTGATTCATGTGGAGGTTTTTCATTCTAAAAGAGAGGCTTCCTTTAGCTGTTTTCTCCTTAAATAATGGAGGGATTAGTTTTTAAATTTCTCCCCTTGTTGGAAGGGTAGTTTTATCCCTACCTTTGAAACTTAATTTTAACCTTGGAAGAAAAAAAAGAACATCACTCCGGATTTATTTCCATCATTGGGAATCCCAACGTAGGGAAGTCCACCCTTATGAATGCTTTGGTGGGTACTGAGCTGTCGATTATTACCTCAAAAGCCCAAACCACAAGGCACCGCATATTGGGAATTGTAAACGGTCCCGATTTTCAAATGGTGCTGTCCGATACTCCGGGGGTCATCAAGCCGGCTTACGAAATGCAAAGCTCAATGATGAATTTCGTCAAAGAAGCCCTTGTCGATGCAGATGTGCTGCTCTATATGGTTACAGTAGAGGAAACAGAATTGAAAGACGAAAAACTTTTTGAACGCATTAAAAAAAGCAAGGCTCCCTTATTTGTTCTGATCAATAAAATAGACCTTTCTAGTCAAGAATTGGTTGAAGAGACAGTTGCCCATTGGCAATCCATCTTTCCAAAAGCAAAGGTCTGCCCTATTTCTGCGCTCACCGGTTTTTTTATTCCAGAGTTGTTGGAACTCATGATCGAATTGCTTCCGCTTTCTCCACCCTACTTTCCCAAAGACCAACTCACGGACAAGCCCGAGCGTTTTTTTGTTAATGAATCCATCCGAGAACAAATCCTTCAGCGTTATGAGAAAGAGATTCCCTATTCGGTAGAAGTCAGTACAGAGGAATTTCAGGAAAGTCCAAAAATCATTAAAATCCGATCTGTTATACTAGTTGAGCGAGAAACCCAAAAAGGGATTTTAATCGGTCATAAAGGAAATGCGCTAAAACAAGTAGGAATTGGTGCGCGAAAATCCTTACAAAATTTCTTTGGAAAAAAAATTCATTTGGAACTCTATGTCAAGGTTTCTAAAAATTGGCGTTCCAACAGCCAACAACTGAAGCGTTTCGGATATCAGAATTGATTTTTTAGAATTGTGTATCTTTAAAAAAACGTCAAAGTTCATTCTTATGAAACCGCTTATTTTTGGTGTACTCTCCAGCCTACTTTTTTTCTATTGTTTAGCACCCAAAGAGACCCCGCCCAACATAGTATTCATCATGTCCGATGACCACGCTTTTCAGGCGGTCAGTGCCTATGGTCAAGGATTAAACCATACCCCCAATATTGATCGAATCGCAACCGAAGGAGCTTTGTTTGAAAAAGCCTTTGTGACCAACTCCATTTGTGCCCCCAGTAGAGCGGTGATGTTGACCGGGAAGCACAGTTTTATCAACGGAAAAGTAGATAACATCCAAGACTTTAATTGGGATCAAGACAGCTTTGCAAAACAGCTTCAAAAGGGAGGTTACCAAACCGCATTGGTCGGGAAAATTCATTTGCGCGGTTTGCCACAAGGGTTTGATTATTCTGCGGTTCTACCTGGGCAAGGACATTATTACAATCCTGACTTTATCATCAACGGAATTACGGAGCGGATTCAAGGCTATGTCACAAGTATCACCACAGATTTGGCATTGGACTGGCTCAAAACGAAACGCGATAAAAACAAACCCTTTCTATTGCTCTACCACCAAAAGGCACCACACAGAAATTGGCAGCCCGAAGAAAAATACCTCAGCCTTTTTGACGACAAAACCTTTGACCCACCCACCAATTTTTTTGATACCTACGAAAACAGAGGAACTGCAGCCAAAACCCAAGAGATGTTGATTGCAGCTACAGATGAACAAATTGAAAACACCTATGGCTATGGAGGGCACGGAAGATGGGGACATGATTTTAAATTGCTAACCGATCCCAACGGAAGAACTACCCGTCTTGAAAATCAATTGAAACGCTTTACCCCAGAACAAAAAGAAGCTTGGCTTAAAGCCTATACTCCAAAAAATGAAGCGATGAAAGCGCAAAATCTAAAGGGAAAAGAATTGGCGTTGTGGAAATTCAATCGGTATTTGAAAGATTACCTACGTACCATCCAATCCGTAGATGACGGAGTAGGTGAAGTTTTGGACTACCTCGACCAAGAGGGACTTACGGAAAACACCATTGTGGTTTATACCTCTGACCAGGGGTTTTATCTTGGGGAACACGGTTGGTTTGACAAGCGTTTTATGTACGAAGAATCGCTTCGTACTCCCCTTTTGATGCGCTATCCCAAAGAAATTAAAGCAGGTGTCAAAATAGATCAGATGATTCAAAACTTAGACTTTGCTCCTACCTTTTTGGATTATGCGGGTATTCCTGTACCCGAAGATATTCAGGGGGAATCATTTCGCGATGTAGTCAATCAAAAAACTTCACAATGGCGAGATGCGATTTATTACACGTATTACGAATACCCCTCCGTTCATATGGTCAAAAGGCATTACGGAGTTCGGACGGAACGCTACAAACTCATGCATTTCTATTACGATATTGATGAATGGGAATTGTACGATTTAGAAAAAGATCCTTCAGAGATGAACAATCGCTACGACGATCCGGAGTACAAAGAAATACAAGAAAACCTTCATCTGCGACTTTCGGAACTCCGAAAACAGTATGGAGATTCGGATTCTTTAGACCAAATGCATATTGACCGTTATCTTTCTACAATACAGAATTAACTGACTTATTTTTAATTATTTTTGAAGTAACAAACTAAAAATAAAGTTGCTATCCAAAGTATTGACCTCCACGGCATCCGACACAAAGAAGCCCTTGAAAAGGTGCATGAAACCCTTGCCGAAGTAAAAGAACAGGGCGCTTTTTCATTGACGATCATCACGGGAAATTCTACCGTGTTACAACAACGTATTTTCGACGAAGTTCTGGTACAGAGCCCGTTTACGTATTATATCCCCAGTTGGAACTTGGGTCAAATCGTTGTAGAGTATATGGAACTATAACCATTAAAAACTATTTACTTCTACAGAGCCTACCATTACTAATATCTCTACACTATTAAATTTGATTAAATAATATTTAGTTTCTATATTTATGTCAATCACGTGTCAGTTGAACATAATTTTTGTGTCATTTATGATTAATTTTGACTGACTTTATTTGATTTTGAAGAATTAAATTTAATTAAGATAACATTTCTATTTGCAGAAAAACTAATTTAATGGGATGTTAGTTCAAAAGCATCAATAACAACACCATAATCAGATGCTTCACCCCGTTTTGTCCCAGTAACTTCGATTTTAATTGTATGTGAACCTTTTGATAGTCCTGAAATAGTGTACAATACTTGCTTTTTTGGGATGACATATTTTAGGTAATCTTTTAAGTATTTTGTAGAATGCGCAGAAGTTAGGATACCTGGTTCTTTAGACCAATCTGCATATCCGTCAACGGTATGAATTTTTTTACCATCCAGAAAAATATCTGCATAACCTAGATTATCGTTTTTAGTACCGAGAACAGAAATTCCACTTCCAGTAAATGTAAATTCAGCATAATCACCTCTATTTGCACTAAAGTGCTCATCACGATTGAAACTGACCAAAGCCATTTGATTATTTGTCCAATCTCCTTTGTAAACTATTTTTGGATCAGTATTGTTTATTAATTCAGTTTCCGGGTGAGACTCACCGGGTTGGACGGTGCATATAAATGATTCAAAAGGTGGGACAAAGACACGAAATGAAAGTATGTCTTTGTCGGCATAATCTGCACCTATCCTTCTTTGATCATACACACCCTCAAGATGGTAAGGACCCGATCCAAGGCCAAGTTGTTTTCGTGATAGATTGATTGTGTAAACTCTGGATACGGCATTTTCGATTCGATACTGAAAGTTGGCAATCTGCATATAATTTGTGCCTTTACTCTTCCACATAGGCCACAAACCTAGCTGTTGTGAACTCTGAAAAGAAAGACCTTTAGCCCTTAAGGAATTATTGATTTTTGTTGCCATTTCTACAGCATCTGGATTGGAAAAATTTTCCCCATCGTTTAGTGGAGGCACCCAATAGATTGTATTGGGGAGATTTTGTAGTTTGGGGTCAATCGTATTCTTAGCACCAATAATCATTATTGAACCACCTTTTTCCGTATAACTCTCAATTTGAGAAATCGTTTTATCTGGAAGTTGGAAAGGAGAGAATAATATAGGAAAATCACCTGCGTTTTCTGTATTAAAATCTTCTATACGTGCTGAGGAAGTCGCTGTGATACCAAGATTCATTAAGAACGAAAAATGGAAATCTGAATATTCGCCAAGATCAACACCTTGAGCATTTTTATTCATCCATAACAATCCATTTCGGTTGTAGAATAGTCTGCATCCATAGGCTTTTTCTACTCCGTGCGCCGCCATAGACGCCCCGTCGAGAGTTGTTTTCATAAAGGAAACCTGATCTTGAGAAATCAAACTGTTCTTTTCTGTAGCTCTTGCTCGGTCAGCAAATGCGAGGGAAAAGCCATTGGGAGGACTTAACTTGCCATCATATGATGCATAAAAAGTATTAGCATAAAGCCATGCCTGCATTCGATTATTAAAACGAGATCGAGTTAAAGGAGCATCGTCATATTCCCAGCCTCCAGTTAATTCAACTAATGGAAGTACCCTGCAATTTGTTTCAGCTAGTTGTGCTTGGGTCACCGCCAGATAAGCTTGCTGGGCTGCATAACTGCAGGAAAATATATGAGGTTTATAATAGTCATTCCAAGCAACACCCCATGATTCAATAACATAATGGTCTAACAAATTATTGCTAGCCAGT
>CAXGYE010000030.1:0-9361 GCA_964013865.1 uncultured Flavobacteriaceae bacterium | reverse complement strand
GCAAAGATTTTATCAAGCAGGCTTCATTAACTACAGACAGGGGCAGGATTACTACTTCCCTCATTTTCCCTAGGTTCTCAATCCCATCCTATCTTAGGATCCAACGATCGTATTCGAATAGGAGCTATTGGAGTCAACGGTATGGGCTGGGCGGATACCAAAGCACTTATAAAAATACCTGGCGTAGAATTAGTCGCAATTTGTGATGTTGATCAAAACGTTTTAGACAAACGAAATAAGGAGATAGAAACCCTAGGATTGAAAGTAAAATCGTTTTCAGATTACAGGGCTTTATTGGACCAAAAAAATATTGATGCGGTCGTGATTGGAACCCCGGATCATTGGCATGCATTGATGATGATCCATGCGTCAGAGGCGGGCAAACATGTGTATTGTGAAAAGCCTATTGGAAATTCCATTGGAGAGTGCAATGCTATGGTTTCTGCGCAAGAGCGGTATGGGAATGTCGTTCAAGTGGGTCAATGGCAACGCAGTCAACAACATTTCAAAGACGCCACAAATTTTATCGCCACGGGAGTTTTAGGACCTATTCGGACCGTAAAAGTATGGTGTTACCAGGGATGGATGCGTCCCGCAGATCTGGTAGCTGACAGCGCACCCCCTGCAGGTGTGGATTACAAAAGTTGGTTGGGACCAGCGCCAATGAAATCGTTCAATGCGAGTCGCTATCATTTTCATTTTCGCTGGTTTTGGGATTATGCTGGGGGACTCATGACCGACTGGGGAGTACATTTATTGGATTACGCCCTTCTGGGAATGCAGGCCTCACTTCCAAAATCCATAGTAGGATTGGGAGGGAAATTTGCTTATCCCACCCTTGCCGAAGAAACTCCAGATACGCTAACAACCCTTTATGAATTTGACAACTTTAATCTGGTTTGGGATTCTGCGATGGGAATCGATAACGGTTCTTATGGCCGGGATCACGGAATTGCCTTTGTGGGCAATCATGCAACTTTGGTCCTAAATCGAGGGGGCTGGGAAGTGATCGAAGAAAGTAGAAGTAAAAATAAAGTAGCAAAACCGCTTGTAAAACCCTCGGATAACGGTTTGGAACAACACGCACTTAATTTTGTAAAAGCCATTAGAGCCAATGATCCCCAAAGCGTAAATTGTTCCATTCAGCAGGGTGCCCATGTGGCAACAGTTGCTCAAATGGGAAATGTCTCCTACCGTTCCGGACAGAAGTTGTTATGGGATGGCGCTAAAGGTCAATTTTCAGATGCAAAAATTAACGATCAATACTTTACGAACCCCTATTTCAACGGGTATCAATTACCTAAATATTAAATTATGAAACAGTTAGTTTTTCTATTTTTTACCGTCCAAATCCTCTTTGGACAAGAGCAAATGAAACCTGAAGATACTGAAGTTTGGGAACCCGAACCTGAGCTTGTCCAACCTGGGACTCTAAGTGCTCCTCCCAGTGATGCGATTGTTTTGTTTGATGGAACCGATTTCTCTAAATGGCAACAAGAAGGTTCAGAAAAGCCAGTGCAATGGACTTTAAACGAAGATGGATCGATGATGGTTAAACCAGGCACTGGAGGAATAGAAACACTCCAAGAACACGGCTCTATTCAATTGCATCTCGAATGGAGTACCCCCAGTATTGTAAAAGGGAAAGGGCAGGGAAGAGGCAATAGCGGTATTTTTTTTCAAAGACGCTATGAAGTTCAAGTGTTGGACAATTATCAAAACAGAACCTATTCTAACGGGCAAGCTTCTTCTATTTACAAGCAACACATTCCTCTAGTCAATGCAACACTTCCTCCTGGAAAATGGCAATCCTATGATATTATTTTCAATGAGCCTGAGTTTAATGCGGCAGGAGAAAAAATAAAATCAGGAACTTTCACGATTTTTTTAAACGGAGTTTTGGTTCAAAATAATGTAGAAATTTTAGGGACTACTGAATATATTGGACTCCCCAAAAATGGAAGAGACGACTTGTTTGGTTCCTATCCTCCTGAGATGTCCAGACATCGTTCTTTGATGCTTCAGGACCACGGCGATTTAGTGAGTTTTAGAAATATTTGGATGCGTAAACTCTAATTTAAAAACGCGATCTTTTCTTTTTCTTACCTTTCCTAAAGTGCTTTTTGGGAGAATACGTTTTGCCTTTTTTGGTAAGTTCTACGTTTACTTTTCTCTCGTCTAGGACTAGGCCATCAAATGATTTTAAGACCAAATCACGATGTTTATTATGGGTAGAGAAAAACGAAAAGTTTTTCATTACTTCTACTTGAAAGACATCGTCTTGATCCAATTTTAAAAAGGAACGCAAGAAATCTTTTAAGGTTTGCCATTCGTATTGGTCACGGGCTCCCACATTGATAAAGAAACGATCTTTATCTTTAGCTGCATTGATTGTCCGTTCTGAATGCCGCTCAGACGCCCCCTCTTTTTTAAATTCGAGAGGTTTGGCATTGAAATCGAATGATTGAAATTCTTTTGAAAGAAACAGTTCAACCAGCTCTTCCTTAGAAAAGTCCTCTAAATTTTTAAGCACCCCGTCAAGGTAGGGATTCAGATCACTTTTAATCGGCGTGGTCTTTAGTTGTTCTACCCAATGTTCAATTTTAAACTGGAAGACTTCTTTTGGGGAAGGAATTTCCAATTCAGTTAGTTTTGTTTGAAGTTTGTTTTCCACCAACTTGATCTTTCTACGATCCGATTTAGTCACAAAAAGGATGGAGGTTCCCAATTTTCCTGCCCGTCCCGTTCTTCCACTTCGGTGGGTGTAGGTTTCGATTTCGTCTGGAAGTTGGTAGTTGATCACATGGGTAATGTCCTCCACATCAATACCTCGAGCCGCAACATCAGTAGCGATCAAGAGCTGAATTTTTTTCTTTCGAAAGGATTGCATTACCGCATCGCGTTGATTTTGGCTCAGATCCCCATGTATTGCCGCAGCTTTATAACCATCATGGATGAGTTTTTCAGCAACTTTTTGGGTTTCGATTTTTGTACGACAAAACACACAACCAAATATATCGGGATTCATACCGATGACAGCTCTCAATGTATTGTATCGTTCTCGGGCACCTACAATAAAGTACTGATGATTTACATTTTTTGCTCCTGAGTTTTTGGTACCCACAGTAATTTCTATGGGCTCGTGCATGAATTTTTTGGCAATGGTGTTGACCTCCTGTGGCATGGTAGCAGAAAACAACCAAGAGCTTTTCTCTTTTGGAGTGTGAGTAAGTATAGATTTTATATCCTCGTAAAAGCCCATATTGAGCATTTCATCGGCTTCATCCAAAACACAGTATTCAATGGCACTGATGTCCACTAATTTTCTGCGGATCATATCTTTCAAACGTCCTGGAGTAGCTACGACGATTTGCGCACCTCGTTTTATTTTTTTTGCTTGTTCGGAAATGTTGGCACCCCCGTATATGGCAACGATATTGATGTTCTTTAGGTGTCCTCCATAATTCCCCATTTCGTTTGTGATTTGAAGACACAATTCGCGGGTAGGAGAGAGGATAAGCCCTTGTGTAGTCCGTTGGGAGGAATCGATCTTTTGGAGCATTGGAAATCCAAAGGCAGCAGTTTTTCCTGTACCGGTCTGCGCCAAAGCAACCAGGTCGGTATTTTGTTGTAAAAGAATGGGGATTACTTTTTCTTGAACCTCTGTAGGAGCTTCGAATCCTAGTTTTTCAACTGCACTGAGAAGCGCAGGGTTTAGCCCTAGGGACTTGAAAGTTGTCATAAATAGTATTATGCCTGCAAAAGTAATCTAATTTAAACCGTTCACACTTTTTTTGGTACATATTTTAATTATGCTGTATTCAAAAAAAATCCCGCTCGTAGTAAGCGGGAAATCTTTTGGCTAAAAAATTTAATTTTGGCTACATCATAAATCCCTCTCTGTATTCACGGCTCACAAATTGATTCGCAGCTTCAAGATTGGTAATTTTCATGTTTTCACCATCCCAAAGTAGTTTTTTACGAGCGAAAAAGTCCATACCACCAGTTGCATTTTCTTTACGCAACATATAACTTCGGATGGCTAAATTCCCCATTAAGACGGTTTCCGTCATGGGTCCAGCATAATCAAAAGAAGAAGTTAATCCACGGTGTTCTTTACTGTTAAAACCTGCTTTACAAGCATCTACCCATTTGCGTTGGTGTCCGTATTCAGGTTCGGTCATTTTCTCAACTTCGGGACCAAATTCAGTCGTTCCATCATAGCGATAGAGTTTTGGCATGAGTGGTGAACTATCGTTGATATTGGTCGAGATGATTCCTTTTTCTCCGATGATAAGAACACCATTTAAACTGTCTTTACCTCCGATATCACTATTTGCCGGAATAATTTCGGGGTGTGGAGGTCGTATTCCACCATCACTCCAAGTCATCTGAATGGGTTTTTTACTTTTTTCGGTAGCCTCAAAGTTGATCGTGATCAATGAAGAAGGGGGACATCCTTCTGGGATATAATCAGGAGTCCACATTTTGGAAAATACACTTCCTACACTACACTCGGCAGAGGTAGGGTATTTTAATCCTAGGGTTCTAAAAGGGATATCAATCAGGTGACATCCTACATCTCCTAGGGCTCCCGTACCATAGTCCCACCATCCTCTCCAGCTAAAGGGATGCATGTTTGGCGTGTAGGGTTTTTCTTTTGCTGGGCCTAACCACAAATCCCAATTTAGTGCATCGGGTTTTGAGCTTGGATCGGGTTGAGGCATCATTACCCCTTGAGGCCAAACGGGACGGTTGGTCCAAATTTTAACCTCTGAAATAGCACCCACTTGGTCGGTATCAATCCAATTTTGAACCATATTCAACAGCGGATTAGACCCTCCTTGGTTTCCCATTTGGGTAACTACTTTTTCTTTTCGAGCCATTTCGGTAAGCATTCGCGCTTCCTTTATGTTGTGTGTCATAGGTTTTTGCACATACACGTGTTTTCCCCTTTGCATGGCAAAAGAGGCGGCAGGACCGTGGACATGGTCAGGTGTAGAAATGGTGACCGCGTCAATGTCTTTTTCTTTGTCCAGCATAATACGGTAATCGGCATAACGTTTTGCCTTAGGGAATTTTTTGACCGTACTGGCTGCACTTCCAGAAAAATCTACATCACAAAGTGCAACAACTCGTTCACGCCCTTGGACCGAGGCATTGCTGATATCACTAGCTCCTTTTCCTCCAGAACCAATGGCAGCGATGTTAAGTTGGTCACTTGGGGAAATAAAGCCAGGACCACCAAGAACATTGCGGGGCACAATCATGATCGAAGAAGCTGCTATACCAGCTTTAATAAAATTACGTCTTGACTCCTGTTTTTTTGGTTTCATCTTTTTAATTTTTGTTTCTGAAATTAAATGTAGTTTTTTTTTAATAAAGTTCATGAAGAATTTTCACAAGTCAAATTTTGCAATCATCTTTAGGCTTCAAAAAAAAACGATGTTGACCAAAGAACAAAATCGGTCTGCTTTAAGTGTTTTGTTTTTTATTTCTGGGTTTTGTTTTTCTTCTTGGGCTTCTCGAATTCCTACTTTAAAAGCTGCCTTTGAGATGAACGAAGCGCAACTGGGAAATTTTTTATTCATTTTACCCGTCTGTTCATTGATTGGATTACCTATTTCAGGCTGGTTGGTGAGCCGGTTCGACAGTCGCCATCCTTTGTTGGTTGGTTTCCTGTTGTTCACACTTTCCTTGGTTGGTATCGGATGGACACAAGAAATAGAAGTCCTTATTGTTTTTGTGGCTCTGTTTGCCTTTGGCTTGCGAATGATCAATATTTCTATGAATACCCAAGCAATTCAGGTGCAGCGTAAATTTGAAAAACCCATAAATGGATCTTTTCATGGTTTATGGAGTTTGGGTGGACTGATGGGAATCTTATTTGCCACTTTGATGATTCGTTTCAATTTGGGAATTGGAAAGCATTTAGCTTTTGTTGGGATTTTGGCGGTTATCATTACTCTCATATCCTATCTTTTTATGTTAAAAAACGATCGTGAGATTACGGCGAATAAGTTGCGTTTGGGAAAACCCGATACATTTATTTTTTATGTTGGTCTAATGGTGTTTTGTGCGGCTGTTTGTGAAGGAGGTATTTACGATTGGAGTAGTGTGTACTTTAGAGAAGTAGTCAATGCAGAATTGTTTACCCTAAGTTACCTAGTTTTTATGTGTTCTATGACGGTGGCTCGTTTTTTTACGGACCGTCTAATAGCATTAATGGGAATGGAAAAACTTTTTGTCGTCAGTGCTTCTGTGATCATCCTAGGAGTTAGCGTTTTGATTGTATTCCCTTACTTCTATCCAGCTTTATTAGGATTTTTTATTACTGGTTTTGGCGTAGCTTCTATCTTTCCCATGTCCTTTTTATTGGCGGGGCAGTCCAAAAAATATACTACTGGGGTAGCAATTTCTATTGTAGGAACCTATTCTACTGTGGGGGTCTTACTTGCCCCACCTTTTGTTGGCTATGTTGCCCATTTGTTTTCTTTAAACCGTGCATTTTTACTCTTTGTGTTTGCTGCAATGCTGCTGATGGTATTTTCTAAAAAGGCCTTTGCAGCAAAATCCCGTCTTTGATAGGAACGTTTTTGATAGGGATTCCTATCTTTATATTTAAATACAATTGAAGATGAAATCATTTTATAGCTATTCTTTAGCCCTAGTGTTCTTAATTTCAGCAGGACTTACCGCACAAAAAAGTAATGATACCCTCCCCAAGGCACGAGTATTTAAAAGTATTCAGACCCTTAAAATGGGCAATCAAAATTTAAAATTTAATACCCTGGCGGGAACCATGGAATTGCGTGATGAGAAAAATAAGCCCATCGCATTACACGGATTTACTGCTTATTTTAAAGAGGGAGCCGAAAAAAACCGCCCAATTATTTTTTCATTCAATGGAGGTCCTGGTTCTTCTTCCTATTGGTTGCATATGGGGATAATGGGACCCAAGCGTATAGTGGTGGATGATCCCAACTACAATAAAGCAGCACCCTACACCCTAGAGGACAATCCTTATTCCATTTTGGATATGGCCGATGTGGTAATGATGGATCCTATTGGAACCGGTTTGAGTGAGCTAATCGGAGATAGTGAAGGCAAAGACTTTTGGGGAGTGGATCAAGACATACGGGCAACAAGCTTGTTCATCATGCAATTTTTAAAACAGTACGATCGCTTACAAGCACCAAAATATCTTTTGGGAGAAAGTTATGGTACATTCCGAAATGCAGGTGTGATGAATTATCTTTTGGATCGGGGGTATGCCTTAAATGGAGTGGTTATGGTTTCTGCGGTTTTTGATTTACGTACTTTGACCTTTCCTCCCAATGACGATTTACCTTATGTAGTTCATTTTCCTACCTATGCTGCAACAGCTCACTACCAAAAGAAGTTGAGCCCCGCCATGCAAGCAAAACCCTTAGAGACTTTTTTGGATGAAGTACGAGATTTTACAGAGAATAATTATTCCCCGGCCTTGTTTAAAGGGACTCGAATTTCAGATAAAGAAAAACAGGAACTCGCTGAAAAAATGGTTCAGTATGCAGGTACCTCTACAGCATACTGGTCGCGTGCTAACCTCAAAGTGAAAGCCGGGGAGTATTTCAATGAACTGATGCGCGAGGAAGGAAAAACAGTTGGAAGGCTGGACTCGCGTTATACGGGTATCAACGAAAACCCCAAAAATCAATATGCGATAACAGATCCCCAGAGCGACGCTATTTCACCCGCTTACACCATCGGATTTTTAGATTATTTGCATCGTGATTTAGGTGTTTCCAAAGAGCTTAACTACAAAACCAGTGCAGGTGTTGCCGATGACAATTTTAAATGGGACTGGAGTCATCGTGGAAATAGAGGCTGGGGTACGCAAATCGCAATCAATACCTCTATTGATATGGCAAGTGCCCTAAGTAAGGACCCAAACCTTAAAGTTTTGATTATGAATGGGTATTATGATTTGGCTACTGTATTTTACGGTGTAGAACACACTCTTACTCATATGAATTTGGCCCCTGAAATTCAAGATAATATCATCATGACCTACTATGAGTCAGGCCATATGATGTACATACACGAACCTTCTATGAAGAAATTCAAAACAGATTTAGCTAACTTTCTAGAAATGACATTGAATAAGTAGTTAAAACGAGATTATTTGGTACGTTTTTTGCTGAGTAGTAATGTACTCTAAAATTTCTTATCATGAAATATTCCATCTCTATTTTAGTATTCCTTTCCTTTTCTTTTGCCTTTTCCCAGAGGGGGACAACGGGAGATACTACCTTTAAAAACCGATTTCCTAAAGACGTTTTCAACACCGTCTCGGATGCTACATTAAAAATTATCAATGAAGTAGATCATGATATTATTGTAGTCATCCGAGATCAGGAAAAGAAATATCTACGCCATGTTTATATTCGAAACTTAGAAGAATTTACTTTTGATAAACTACCCATTACACGTTTGTATGTTCAGTTTAAATCCAAAGAGTTTTATTTTGAAGACCGTGAAAGGACCCCAATAAATTTTGGAGACAAACACACCTTTAATTTTTATTTTGACCCTACTCAAGAGAGTAATTACTATAAAATCACGGAAGAAGAGTTTTTTAAGCCCTGAGACAATTATTTTCACTCGTTTAATGAAAATTAACTATACTTAGTGTTGTTTAACAATTTATCAAGTACCAATTATGAATCGAAACAAAAGGTATTCTCTATTTCTTTCCTCGGTGATCTTTTTCTTTTTATCCTGTACGAATCAAAAAGAGGAACTTGAGTTGGCGGCTGTTTTCTCCGACCATATGGTCTTGCAGCAACAAAGTCTCGTTCCCATCTGGGGGAAAGGGCAGCCAGGGGAGACCATCACGATAGAAGCTTCATGGGATAAAAAGTTAACTACTACTGTAGATGCAACAGGTAACTGGAAATTGAATCTTCAAACCCCTGCCTATGGGGGACCTTATACAATTACAATTTTGAGCGAATCAGATCAAGTAGTTTTTGAAGATGTCTTGATTGGCGAAGTTTGGTTGACCTCGGGTCAGTCCAATATGGAATGGCCAATGCGCGCACGAATTTTAAATCAAAAAGAAGAAATAGACCAGGTAAATTTCCCAAAAATCAGGATGTTTTCTGTACCTAGAAATTTGAATGGGACCAATATCAATTCTGCGTCATGGAAAGTTGCCACGACAGTGAATGCTCCTGATTTCAGTGCGGTAGGATACTTTTTTGCTCGCGAGCTTCATCAAAAATTAGAAGTACCCGTTGGGATTTTAAATAGTTCTTGGGGAGGGACTCGCGTGGAAGCCTGGACAAGTATTGAAAAGTTGTTAGCTATGGAGGCT
>CAXGYE010000029.1:0-9649 GCA_964013865.1 uncultured Flavobacteriaceae bacterium | reverse complement strand
ACCTCCCCCCTAACAAGGGGGGCAAGCGGGGTGTATCAATCCCCATGATCCGAAAAATAACAATCTCAGAAACACACCCCCAAATCCCCTCTTGATAGAGAGGACTTTTAAGCAAAAAAAAGAGGCTCAATTGAGCCTCTTTTATATTTCGTCTCTAAAGACTTACTCTTTAGAGGTTGCTTCAGTTGAAGGCGAATCTTTTTTAACCGTCACCTCAACGACCATTTCCTGATCACTCTCAGAGGTCACGTTTACGGTATAGCCTTCTTCAGCGGTTTCATCTTCTGTAACTACTACTTCCACAAGGTTTGTTTCTGCTTTAGATTCTACATAGGCAGTAACAGCAGCACCATCCATAGCGATACTCGGTGCAATAACCAAGGCTACTACAGACATTAGCTTCAATAAAATATTTAGAGAAGGCCCTGAAGTATCTTTAAATGGATCTCCAACGGTATCCCCTACCACGGCGGCTTTGTGTGCGTCTGTTCCTTTTCTCCCTTGTTCTTCGATCATTTTTTTGGCGTTGTCCCAAGCCCCTCCAGCGTTGGACTGGAAAATAGCCATCAACACGCCACAAGTCGTCACTCCTGCTAGAAGTCCTCCCAGCATTTCCGCGCCTCCAATGAAACCAACGGCTACAGGAACAACAATGGCCAATACACCAGGTAAGACCATCTCTTTAATCGAAGCCGTTGTAGAAATGGCTACACATTTGTCGTATTCTGCAACACCATCTGCGGCGTCAAAGATTTTTCGGTCAGCAGCAGAAGCTTTAGACATATCAGAGTCGTATTTGATCATCACATCCAATGCAGCTCGAAGCGCAGGAATGTCTCGAAACTGACGTCTTACTTCTTCAATCATCGCCATGGCAGCTCTCCCTACCGCATTCATGGATAAGGCAGAAAATACAAAAGGTAACATCCCACCGACAAGCAGTCCTGCCATAATTTTGGGTTGAGAAACATCAATAGCTACAACCCCTGCAGTTTTCATAAAAGCGGCAAACAAGGCTAAGGCCGTCAATGCCGCAGAGGCAATGGCAAATCCTTTTCCAATAGCTGCAGTAGTATTACCTACTGCATCCAATTTGTCCGTACGTTCTCTAACTTCAGGATCCAATTCTGCCATTTCCGCAATTCCTCCAGCGTTGTCAGAAATCGGCCCGTATGCATCTACCGCCAATTGGATTCCTGTGTTGGCTAACATCCCAACAGCAGCAATGGCTATACCATAAAGTCCAGCAAAATGATGCGAAACCAAAATGGCTCCTGCGATAAGGATAATCGGTACTGCAGTGGACATCATTCCCACTCCAAGACCGGCAATGATATTGGTCGCCGCACCCGTTTCAGATTGTTTCACAATGGAGTTTACGGGTTTTGTTCCCGTACCGGTATAATATTCGGTTACTTTCCCTACTGCCAATCCCGCTACGAGTCCTGCTATGGTCGCAAAGAACACTCCCAATGCACCAGAAGGAAGTCCCTCAACAGTTTCGGGGATAAAAGCATGAATCAAGAAATAAGAAGCTACTAGCATCAATCCTGCAGAACCAAATTCTCCAAGGTTTAATGCGGCATGAGGAGAACCTCCTTCTTTCACTCGGACAAAAAAGGTTCCGATAATGGACATGACAATCCCTACAGCTGCTAGAGCTAAAGGAAGATAGACTGCTCCGAGACCATCAAAGTCTGGAGTAACAATTAAAGCTCCTAATACCATGGTCCCGATAATGGAACCTACATACGATTCGAATAAGTCTGCACCCATTCCGGCTACATCTCCAACATTGTCCCCAACATTGTCTGCAATTGTAGCAGGGTTTAAGGGGTGGTCCTCGGGAATACCCGCTTCTACTTTTCCTACCAGATCAGCTCCTACATCAGCAGCCTTGGTATAAATCCCTCCTCCTACACGAGCAAAAAGAGCAATGGATGAGGCTCCTAAAGAAAATCCTGAAAGTACATTCAGCACCTCGGTAATTTCCCAACCTTGACCGCTGTAAAGAGCAAAAAGACCACTTAGTCCCAAAACTCCGAGACCTACTACGCCTAAGCCCATTACGGCACCACCCGCAAAAGCAACTTCGAGGGCTTTTCCTAAAGAGGTTTGTGCGGCGTTCGTGGTTCTTACATTAGCTTTGGTTGCTACGCGCATTCCGATAAATCCAGCCAATGCGGAACAAATGGCTCCGACAATAAAAGAAACAGCTACCATTCCGTTAGATCCTGCTTCCGCTTGACCCTTAAAGAATAATAGTACCGACACTGCTGCAACGAAGATGGATAATATTTTGTATTCTGCTTTTAAGAAAGACATGGCTCCGTCTGCAATATTTTTTGCAATACGTGCCATTTTTTCATTTCCTACCTCTTGTTTTGAAACCCAATTGTTTTTAAAAAAAACAAAGACCAATGCTAGGATTCCAAAAGCGGGTAAAGATTGTATGAATAATTCCATATTTGTTTGTTGTTTGAAAAGTGTGCGTAAAAATAGTAAAACAATCTAGAATACAAAATGATTAGCGTCTGTGAAAAAAAGCGAAAATCACCTTTAAATTCTGAACGTTCTATCGGTTTCGTTATTTGTGGTACATGACTTTTTTCACTGCCTTGATCACATCTTCGTGGTTGGGCAACCATTCTGCCAAAAGCACTGGAGAATAGGGTGCGGGCGTGTCAGCAGTATTAATTTTTTCAATAGGTGCATCCAGATAATCAAAAATTTGATTTTGAACTTGATAGGTAATTTCCGTTGAAATATTACCAAATGGCCAAGATTCCTCTAGGATGACCAAACGATTGGTTTTTTTCACCGATTCAAATATGGCTTGATAATCCATTGGGCGGATGGTTCGCAAATCGATGACCTCTACCTCAATTCCTTCTTTTGCCAATTCTTCTGCGGCTTTCATTGCTTCTTTTAAAATTTTTCCAAAAGAAACTAGTGTAATGTCTTTTCCAGCACGCTTGATATCCGCTACGCCGATTGGGAGTGTATATTCTCCTTCGGGGACTTCGCCTTTGTCTCCATACATTTGCTCGGACTCCATAAAGATAACTGGATCGTCGTCTCGGATGGCAGATTTTAGCAACCCTTTGGCATCGTAGGGGTTGGATGGGACTATAACTTTAAGTCCTGGACAGTTGGCATACCAACTTTCAAAAGCTTGGGAGTGGGTAGCTGCAAGCTGTCCTGCGGAGGCTGTAGGACCTCTAAAGACAATAGGACAAGGAAACTGTCCGCCCGACATTTGTCGAATTTTTGCGGCATTATTTATAATTTGATCGATGCCTACCAAAGCAAAATTAAAGGTCATGTATTCTATGATGGGGCGGTTTCCAGTCATGGTGGATCCCACTCCGATTCCTGAAAATCCCGCTTCAGAGATTGGGGTATCAATCACCCGCTTTTCACCAAATTCATCTAGCATGCCTTTGGATGCCTTGTACGCCCCGTTGTATTCGGCAACTTCCTCTCCCATGAGATAAATACTTTCATCTCTTCTCATTTCTTCGCTCATAGCCTGAGAAATGGCTTCCCTAAATTGAATGGTTTTCATCGTTTAAATTACATTTGAGTGCAAATTTAATCATTAATTATCTATTTCCTCTACTCAATAAAAGAGGAAAAAATACGTTTCAATAAAACCGAGTAAAGTTAATTGGTCGGGAAACAACAGATATTTAAGTAGAAGAAGATGAAGTTAATCCAAATGTCGGTTCGGGGAATCTCCTACAGCGAAACCCAAACAGGAGCTTATGCACTGATTTTGAGTGAAGAAAAAGGAGATCGGAAACTACCTATTATAATAGGAGGCTTTGAGGCTCAATCCATTGCCATTGCTTTGGAACAAGAGGTAAAACCCTCGCGACCCCTTACCCATGACCTATTTAAGAGTTTTGGAGAACGGTTCGAAATCTATGTAAAGCAAGTCATCATTCATAAACTGGTCGATGGAGTGTTTTATGCAAGTTTGATTTGCGAACGTGATAAAATAGAAGAAATCATTGACTCCCGCACTTCCGATGCGATTGCGCTTGCCCTGCGCTACAAAGCACCCATCTACACCTATGACTCCATTCTCAAAAAAGCGGGATTTACTGCAGCGGTTTCTGGAGAATCCAAAAAATTGTCTGAGGACAACTGGATTCAAAACTTTGTAAAAGAACAAAGCAATCAAAATGAAGAGCTTGGAGACTTAAAAAAAATATCTATTGCCAAGCTAAAAAGCCTTTTAGCCAAATTGGTCAGTCAAGAAAATTACGAAAATGCAGCCCGTGTAAGAGACGAATTGTCCAAGAGAAAAAGCTGAATCCATCTATTGTTAATTTTTTTTAATAACCTTTTTGATTTTCGATTTTTAAATCTAGGAAATGCTTCTACTTTTGAATAAATTCATTTCATGAAGCAATACTTAGACCTGCTCAAACACGTTCAAAGTCAGGGAATAGAAAAATCAGATCGCACAGGTACGGGGACCAAAAGTGTTTTTGGTTACCAAATGCGTTTTGATCTCTCAGAAGGATTTCCGTTGGTGACAACTAAGAAAATACACGTCAAATCTGTGATCTATGAATTGCTTTGGTTCTTAAAAGGGGACACCAATATCGGCTACCTCCAAGAAAATGGGGTACGTATATGGAATGAATGGGCAGATGAAAAGGGAAACTTAGGCCCTGTCTATGGGCATCAATGGAGGAATTGGAACAGCGAAGGATTGGACCAGATCCAACAGGTTATAGAAACCCTGAAAACCAATCCCGATTCTCGAAGAATGCTCGTCTCCGCTTGGAATCCCAGTGTGCTTCCAGATACCAAATCTTCCTTTGCAGAAAATGTAGCCAATCAAAAAGCTGCACTTCCTCCTTGTCATGCTTTTTTTCAATTTTATGTTGTAAACAACAAACTTTCCTGTCAATTGTATCAACGCAGCGCAGATGTTTTTTTAGGTGTTCCTTTCAATATTGCTTCCTATGCACTTTTGACGCTAATGCTGGCTCAAGTTTGTGGGTATGAGCCAGGCGACTTTGTTCACACCTTTGGCGATGTTCACATTTACTCCAATCACGAGGAACAGGTTAAGGAGCAATTGTCTCGTACTCCTAAAGCGCTACCGACCCTAAAGCTAAACCCTAAGGTGACTTCACTTTTCGATTTTACGTATGAGGATTTTGAATTGATCAACTACGACCCTCACCCACTGATCCGAGGTGCAGTAGCCATTTAGGAAAATTGCCCTAAAACTTCCATCAATCGATTGAGGTCTTCTTCTGTATTGTAATAATGAAATGAAATCCGTACTCCATTTCCGCGTTGTACACACTGAATGTTATTTTGAACTAAATGTTCATATAAACCCGCTGCTCCTTCCAAAATAAAAATACTACTGTGTTGCTTTCGCTGAACAACCCAGGGGCTGATCCATTTTCCTTCTGTAAGTTTATGTTTCGCTTTTTCAGAAATTTGTTCTTTTTTAAGCATCAGCTTTTTGAAGTCATTTTCTTCTAAAGACTGAACTGCAAAATGAAGACTTGCCACCGCTAAAATGCTAAAGTGACCCATAAAAATCCTATCGTGTAAAACTTCGTAATCTAACTGTACCCGATTCATATAGTTTTCGGACACCAGCACTACTCCGTTTCCAAAACCTGCCAATAACCATTTGTAGCCAGAACCCGAAATTACATCAAAAGGGCTATGGTCAAAGTGAAACGGATGGGCCCCCAAAAATTGAGTTCCATCTCCAACCAAAATCAAGTTGGGATACTGTTGCTTGATTTGTTTTAAAAAATCGATATCCACTAAGAGACCAGAATTGTATTGAACGATACTCAAGGCCAAGATATCTATGTCATTTTGAGCTAGTCGCTTTTCGATGGCTAGCTCTAGTTCTGACTCCCATGGAATTGTATGAATGGCAAATCCTCCTTCTTCAAAAGCTGCTGTAAGAGAAGGGTATTCTTCTTCAATTGTGAGCACCTTTAGTTTTTTTGGCAAAAAAGAAAGCACTTGCCTCAAACCGGATGAAAAATTGGGTACTACAAAAGTTCTTTTCGTTTCTAAACCAAAAAAATGAGCGAGGGCGTGGTGTGTTTTTTCCAGAACCGTATCGGCGCTTATTTTGTAATCAACTCCGTTTTCAACATAATGCTGTTCCTGTGCGTTTCTGAATTCAGCTAAAGCAGTGGACAAGGGACCTACATAGGCTGTATTCAAGTAGGTGCCTTTTGTTAATAATGGAAAAAAATCAGCGTTCATAGGTGAAGAAGAAAAGTGTATTTTTGAAGTAAATTTAATCTTTTCATTAGATGAGCGAAGTAAATTCATCAAAAGAAATTACCCTAATCGCAGCAGCAGCAGAAAACAATGTTTTAGGGAAAGACAATCAACTCATTTGGCATATTTCAGAAGATTTAAAGCGCTTTAAGCGACTTACACAAGGGCATGCAGTGATCATGGGGAGAAAAACATTTGAATCTCTACCCAAGGCGCTCCCTAACCGTATGAATATCATTTTGACAAGAAATCAAAACTACAAAGCAAAAGATGCGTTTGTAGCACATACCCCTGAAGCGGCTTTGGAACTTGCTGGTGATGATCCTGTTCCCTTCATCATTGGAGGTGGGGAAATCTATTCCTTGTTTCTCCCCCTGGCAGATGCCATAGAACTGACCCGTGTCCACCACGCTTTTGAAGGAGATGCTTTTTTTCCAGAAATTGATACTTCAAAATGGATTCTTTCGCATCAGGAAAAGCAGGAAGCTACTGACGGGCAACTCTATGCTTTTTCTTATTTAACCTATAAAAAACAATAATCGATGAAAGCCTATGTATTTCCGGGCCAAGGTGCCCAGTTTCCAGGAATGGCAAAAGATCTTTTTGAAAATTACGATTTGGCAAAAAAACGTTTTGAACAAGCCAATGAAATCCTTAGTTTTTCCATTACCGATGTCATGTTTGGAGATGATCCCGAAGCTTTAAAACAAACTCAAGTGACCCAGCCTGCAATTTTTTTGCACGCCACAATTTTGAGTGAAGTCATGGGCGATCGGTTTCAACCTGAAATGGTAGCGGGTCATTCTTTAGGAGAATTTTCTGCCTTGGTTGCTGCAGGGGTATTCGCTTTTGAGGACGGTTTACGACTGGTACAAGAGAGAGCGTTGGCCATGCAAGCAGCTTGTGATGAAGTTCCCGGAACCATGGCTGCCATTTTGGGACTGGAAGACGAAGTGGTGGAATCAGTATGTAAAGAAATTTCGGGAGTTGTCCTTCCGGCGAACTATAACTGCCCGGGTCAACTGGTGATCTCAGGTGCAAAAGAAGCTATTGACACTGCCTGTAGAGCACTTAGCGAGGCAGGAGCGCGCAGAGCTTTGGTGCTACCTGTAGGAGGGGCCTTTCACTCCCCACTGATGGAACCCGCAAAAGCACGTTTGGCCAAAGCCATTGAAAATACTTCTTTTTCAACCCCTACTTGTCCTGTGTATCAAAATGTCTGTGCCACGGGAGTAAGCCATCCCGAAACGCTTAAAACCAATTTAATAGAACAACTAACAGCACCTGTGCGTTGGACGCAAACCGTTCAACAGATGATTGCCGACGGCGCCACACATTTTACAGAAGTGGGACCGGGAAAAGTACTACAAGGTTTAGTCAAAAAAATAGATCGCAGTTTGGAAACAGAATCTGGAAGTTAAAGCCTATTCACTTTTATAAACCACTCCGTTTTTCATTACAAAAGTAACGTTGGTTAGGGTGTTTATGTTATCAAGTGCATTTTCATCGGTAGCCACAAGATCCGCTAAAAACCCAGGGGCAATTTGTCCTAATTGGTCTTCCTTCTCTAAAATTTTCGCATTGACATAGGTAGCGGATTGCAGCGCCTCAGCTACGGGCATTCCCACTTCGTTCATGTAGAGGAATTCTTTAGCATTTTCACCGTGCGGGTAAACCCCAGCATCGGTACCGAAAGCAATAGGAACCCCAAACTTGTAGGCTTTCTCAAAGGTTTTTTGAATTTGAGCTCCAATGGCAATAGCTTTAGGAACAATAATCGCAGGATAGGCACCGGGCTTTTTGGCTTGTTCCGCAACAAACTTCCCCGCAGAAATAGTCGCGACCAAATAGACTTCTTTTTCTTTCATCAATTTCATAGTACGTTCCTCGATAAGGGTTCCGTGTTCGATGGTTTTTACCCCGTTGGCAACCGCACGATACATCCCTTCATCTCCATGAGCGTGAGCAGCAACCTGAAAACCGTAATCTCTTGCGGTTTGTGTTATGGCAGCTAATTCTTCATTGGTAAACTGTGGGTTTTGACCACTTTTCGCTACACTTAAAACCCCTCCTGTGGCTGTAATTTTAATCCAATCTGCACCATTTTTATACCGTTGGCGTATTGCTTTACGAGCATCCTCAATGGAATTGACAACTCCTTCTTTAGGACCTGGATCTCCTTGAAAATCAGCCCGGAATCCGTTGGTAGGATCGGCATGACCACCTGTAGTACCAATGGCTTTTCCTGCGGTGAAAATTCGAGGACCTGAAAGAAGTCCTTTATCGATGGCGTTACGCAGGGAAATATTGACTCCACTTCCTCCTAAATCTCGTACCGTTGTAAAACCAGCCATGAGTGTTCGGTTCGCAATTTCTGCTGCCTCAAAGGCAGTATCCGCTGGATTATTTTGAAATACTTTTAAATACCGATCCGGGCTGTACTCTCCTTCTATATGGACGTGCATATCAATGAACCCAGGATATACCGTTTTGGTTTTTAAGTCCACAACAGTAGTGCCCTCCTCTGCTTCGATAAATCCTTTTTTGACTTCTTTAATTTTTTCACCTTCTATTACTAAGGTATGTGGACCTAACATTCTCGCTTTTTCGGAGTCAAAAACTTGACCGCAATGCAAAAAAGTAGTTTGAGACCAGCTCCACGCACATAATAAAAGCAGTATATAAAAAGAAGTTTTTTTCATGATATTTTAAATTTTGACTGCCAATGTATAAATTAAATATGGATTAGCACTGATCCAAAAAAGTACAAACCTCAGAACAGATATACTCGATCTGTACAACAGAAAGTTCTGAGTGCATGGGAAGGGAGATCACGTCTTTTACCAACTGATTTGTAACAGGAAAAGCATGGGTGTCGGTTGAGGGGTCTGCGTACGCTTTTTGTTGATGTAAAGGTATGGGATAATAAATTCCGTACGGAATATTTTTAGCTTGTAATGCCTGTGCTAACCCCTCTCGATTTCCATCAAGGACACGCAGGGTGTATTGATGAAAAACGTGAGAATTGCAAGCCCCGTCTCGAAATGGAGTGACAAGTTTTGGGTGGTCTTTTAACAAATCTGTGTAGCGTAAAGCCGCTTCTTTTCGTCTTTCGTTGTAAAAATCTAAGTATTGTAATTTTACTTTTAGCACGGCAGCTTGGAGGGCGTCCAAACGGGAATTGACTCCAACCACATCATGATGGTAGCGCTGATACATTCCATGATTGACAATCCCTCGAATGTAGTGCGCTAAATCATCGTCATTGGTAAAAATAGCACCGCCGTCTCCATAAGCACCTAAATTTTTAGAGGGAAAGAAAGAGGTCGCTGAGACATCACCTAGCGTTCCTGTTTTGGCTTGA
>CAXGYE010000028.1:0-9794 GCA_964013865.1 uncultured Flavobacteriaceae bacterium | reverse complement strand
CCCCCTTTTCGTTCCCATTAATCACCGATAGAATCCGTTCTAAACTCTCTTCTGAAAGTGTAGAAGATCGCATCAAGAAAATGTACCTTCAATTGGAAAAAGCATGACAATGAAGCGGATCAAAATCAAAGAAAATCATTTTGTGTTACACCCCAGTGGAGCAGTCTTTTGGGAAGAACAAAAGACCCTTTTGTTAGCCGATGTTCATTTGGGAAAAGTCGCTCACTTTCGCAAAAATGGGATTGCTGTTCCGCGGAAAGCAGAAGGTGCTTTTTACCAAAAAATCACTGCGCTTTTAGCAGAATTTCCCATAGCGCGTTTTTTGTTTTTAGGAGATCTTTTTCACAGCTTCCAAAACAACGAATGGCTCTTATTTACCGCCTGGGTTAAACAACAAAAAGCGTCAATGGTTTTAGTCGAAGGCAATCACGATGTGATCCCCGCTGCACAATTTGAGCAAATCGGACTTCAAGTGGTTGATCAGCTTATAGAAGAGGGCTTCTACTTTTCGCATTTCCCTACAAAAAAAGAAACGCACTTTGTCTTTTGTGGGCATGTTCACCCTGGGGTCAAACTCAAAGGCAATGGTTTACAACAAATGAAAATGCCTTGCTTTTTTCAGTCTCCCCATCAAATGATCCTCCCCGCCTTTGGGGCTTTTACCGGCTTACATATTTTGACTCCCAAAGAAGGAGATCAAATTTATGTGACCACGGGGAAAGAAGTGACAGAATTCCAGCTAGCCTAGAGCATCCCAAACTATTGGGGCTACTCGTTATTTCGCAAAAAAGATTTAAAGTAAATAAATCTTTCCACTTAGATTTGATTCTGGATTGTATTAATCCATAAGATACTGCATCTGCATTTTTAAAAACCCAATTTTTTTTAGAATGTGCTTCCTTTTTAGATCGGCTTTTCTTTTTTCATAACCTCTTTCTTCACTTTTTTTAAGTGCTAAAAGTGCATGCCTAAGGTAATCAACACGTTTTTGGAGGATCTCTTTATAAGCTGCATTGTAGGCGGAGTTGTCCCCAAATTTATACTTTTTGATTTTGGGTTTTCTCTCAGATAGTATCGTATTGCCAAGCTTTCAATAGCAATTCATTATTCCAGTATATATTCGAAAGTGTTCCCCACCGTTTTCAGCGACATCTGTTAAATCGTCAATAGCCAAAAGGAGATCTTTTTCTTGTGCAGTTCCTTCCATCAAATTTTTTGCTCTAAATTTTCGATACCCCAAAGAAGTCGGGTGCAATTCAATAGCTTTGCTAATTTGTGTCAAAGCGTAGTGCCCTTTTTTTGTTAAGGCTTTCTGATAGTATTCTTCTGCGATTTCACTCTGCTCACTAAAGCTTAGAGCGAAACACAAAGAGGTTAAAATTATTTTATTCATGATAATAGATTTAGGTTTTAAATTAAGTGCAAATCTCATGCCAAATTTTAATCTTTAATTTTTATGGAAGAAGTTTTTAAGTTTTATAGACAACGAATAGGTTCAAACTCTTTGAGCGAAGAAAGTTTTCTCTCCAATTATTGAAAATTGATTGGTCTTTCAATAAAACTGATATATTCCATAATTTTTAGCCTCTAAAAAATAAATTGAGTAGGAGCCTATATCAATACTGACAAAGAAATGATTGAAATCAAAGAAAATACAACTTAAGGAATTATCTTTACCAAAAAAGAACAATCAATCCGTTACTAAACGTTTTTGATGCACTTGCTTCACAGAAGAAACTCCAAGCCGCTTTTTCTGAAAAGCAGTGCGTCCAAATCAAAGGTTTGGTCGGTTCCGGCTTGTCCTTTCGTCTTGCAGCTGCATTTCAAAAACAAAATCAATCCGTCTTACTGGTTCACGAAAATCCCGAGCAAGCGGCTTATTTTCTAAATGATCTAGAACGTTTGCTGAGTCCGAGTGATGTACTTTATTTTCCAGCCAGTTACCGACAGCCCTATGCTCAGGAAACGACTGATAATGCCAATGTTTTACTTCGTTCTGAAGTCCTGAAGAAACTCAGCACTTCCAAAAAGCCACGCATTGTAGTGACCTATCCTCAGGCGGTATTTGAAAAAATCATTTCTCAGTATACTTTAAAACGGATTGCTTTGACTTTAAAAAAAGATACGGAAGTTGCTTTAGGACACATCAACGAACGTCTTTTTGAAATGGGTTTTGAACGGGTGGACTTTGTCTCAGCACCTGGAGAATTTGCGGTACGTGGTGGCATTATCGATGTTTTTTCTTTTGCCTATCAGCATCCTTACCGGATCGAGTTTTTTGACGAAACCGTAGAACGCTTGTCCAGTTTTGATGTGGTTACACAACGATCGATTACCGCTTTTGATGAAATTGAATTACTCCCCAACACTTCGGACCACGACTTTACGGACAAACGCAAAACATTACTTTCATTTTTTTCTGAGGAAAGCTGTTTTGTCTTTGCAGATTTTGATAAAACGACTACTCGTTTGGAACAACTTTACGAAAAGGCAGAAACCACCTTTCGCAGTCTAGACACCACTACTCAATACCCACCTGAGACTTTATTTGTAAACCCCCAAGAATGGATTGCAGATTGCCAAAACAAATCCGTTTTAGTACTTGAAAAAACGGAACAATTGAAAATCCAAGACCAGCTTTTTATCAAGCAAAGCCCTCAACCCCCTTTCAACAAAAAGTTTGATTTGCTGGTCGCTCACCTCAATAAAAATATGCAAAGCGGCTATCAAAACACGCTCTTTTGCAGTAATGAACAACAAGCCAAACGCTTCCATGATATTTTTGAAGAAATGGAAGAAAAGGTGCATTACCAAACAGAGGTACTTCCCATTTACGAAGGTTTTGAGGATTTAGAAGCGCAGTGGGCTTGTTTTTCAGATCATCAAATTTTTGAACGCTACCACAAATACCAGCTGAAATCGGACCGTAGAAAAAAAGAAGCATTAAGTCTTAAAGAGTTGACCCAAATGGAAGTGGGCGACTATGTAACCCATATTGACCACGGAATTGGAACCTTTGGAGGCTTGCAACGCATTGAAGTGGAAGGAAAGTGGCAGGAAGCCATCAAATTGATTTATGGAGAACGGGACATTCTTTACTTGAGCATCCACTCCCTGCATAAAATTAGTCGCTATGCGGGAAAAGAAGGTTCCGTACCGAAGATTTATAAACTGGGGTCTAAAGCTTGGAAAGCCCTGAAACAGAAGACCAAGAAAAAGGTTAAAGAAATCGCCTTTGATTTAATTGAACTCTATGCCAAACGCCGACAGAAAATAGGCTTTGCCTTTGATCCGGACAGTTACTTGCAATGGGAACTCGAAGCTTCATTTTTATTTGAAGACACCCCAGACCAGGAAAAAGCAACCCAAGCCATCAAAGCCGATATGGAGTCTACCCAACCTATGGATCGGTTGATCTGTGGCGATGTAGGTTTCGGAAAAACGGAGGTGGCTATACGCGCCGCATTTAAATCGGTAGACAACAGCAAGCAAGTCGTTGTTTTGGTACCCACCACCATTTTGGCTTTTCAGCATTTCAAAACATTTTCCCAACGCCTGAAAGAACTCCCGGTGCGAGTAGATTACTTGAACCGGTTTCGGTCGTCCAAAGACAAAACCCAAATTCTAAAAGATCTTGCAGCTGGAAAAATCGACATCCTCATCGGCACCCATCAACTGGTAAATAAGAATGTAGTTTTTCATGATTTGGGCCTCTTGATTGTCGATGAAGAGCAAAAGTTTGGTGTTTCGGTCAAAGAACGGATCCGATCCTTAAAAGCAAATATTGATGTGTTGACACTCACCGCCACCCCCATTCCTAGAACCTTACAGTTCAGTCTGATGGCAGCTCGGGACTTATCTATAATCGCTACGCCCCCTCCCAATCGTTATCCCATAGAAAGTGAGGTCGTCCGTTTTAGTGAAGCACAGATTCGAGATGGTATTCTTTACGAATTACAACGGGGGGGGCAAGTGTTTTTTATTCACAACAGAGTGGAAAACATCCAGGAAATCGCTGGAATGATCCAACGCCTCGTTCCCGATGCCCGAATTGCTATAGGCCACGGTCAAATGGACGGAAAAAAACTGGAGCAAACGCTTCTTCGGTTTATGAATGGGGAATTTGATATCCTTATCGCTACCACTATTATCGAAAACGGATTGGATGTTCCCAACGCCAATACGATGTTTATCCATAACGCTCAGAATTTTGGATTGAGTGATCTTCACCAGATGCGGGGTCGTGTGGGTAGAAGTAACAAAAAAGCCTTCTGTTATTTTATCACACCTCCCTACAGCGCGATGAGTAGTGATGCTCAAAAACGAATTAAAACTATAGAACAGTTTTCTGCGATTGGATCTGGAATTCAAATTGCGATGAAAGATCTCGAAATTAGAGGAGCCGGAGATTTGCTGGGAGGAGAGCAAAGTGGATTTATCAATGAAATGGGTTTTGAAACCTATCAGAAAATTTTGCAACAAGCCATTGAAGAATTAAAGGAAAACGAATTTAAAAACCTCTACGAGTCCGAGTCTAACGATCAGTTTAAAAGCTATGTGCGGGAGGTACAAATTGACACCGACCTCGAAATTTACCTCCCCGATAATTACATCAATATTATCAAAGAGCGTCTGGCTTTGTACCAAGAACTCAGTCAACTTAAAACCCCCAAAGAACTTGAAGAGTTTGAAGCGCAATTGACAGATCGGTTTGGTTCATTACCTCGGGAAGCAAAAGAATTAATGGAAAGTGTACGGTTGAAGTGGGTGGCTACCGAGTTGGGCATGGAACGACTGATCCTTAAAAAAGGGAGCTGTTTGTGCTATTTTCTTTCTGATCAGCAGAGTGATTTTTTTCAAGGGGAACGGTTTCAGTACCTGTTGACCCAAATTCAAAAAAATGCAGCAGGTATGGTGCTCAAAGAAAAAAATACCCCAGCAGGTCCTAAGCTGCTCTTGTCCATTCGTGATATTCACGAGGTACAACAGTTAACCCAGCTACTCAAGCAGTTGGTCGTACCTCACTAAAGATTTTTCAAATCTTTGATGACCTTAAAAGCAATGTCAACTTGGTCTTCATCCATCAAAATGGTAAATTCATTGGAGGTTGAAATGACTTCCGTAATGTTGACTCCTTCCCAAGACAAACGCTGAAAGAGGAAGTAATAAATTCCTGGGATTTTTACATTATCAGTGGGCAATTTTATCGTAATCGAAGAAAGGTTTTCTACTTTAGATTGGCAAACCTCGTTTTGAAAAAGTTCATCAACGAGAGGGACTATATTTTGACTGACCACGATATTGCTCTCTGCCACCCCGCGGGAGGAAGTGTAAAACACATCTTTTTTAAATTCTATTTTTTTTAGCAAGTTGGCTTGGGTCAGTAACAAGGTTTCGGAAAGCAGAAATCCATAGTCCACCAAAGCGGAGCGCACCGTAATGTCCCCCAGATTTTTTAATACTTTGATGATCTTTTTAGTCGCTGTATAGCGGGCGTCGTCAGAGACTCTTTTCAAAGACATAATGATAGCGCCTTGATTTACGGGCTTGTTCATCAATGCCTCTATATCGGGATGTATTTTCCGAGCCAAAGAAGTCAAATTGATAATTCCGTCTGAAAGAGCAGAGGCCAAATAAGGTTTAGTCTTTACGTATTCTGAAACTGTGGAAGCGATTGTTTTCATAAGATTTAATATTAAACTCGAATTATATAACAGAAAATCTACTCCAGTCGAAAACTATTGCAAAATGTCGCTTTGCTTGTGTTTTTGAACTTCATAACAATCCTATTACCTAATCTGGACTAAAACTCTTGTTTTATTTTTAACAAAAGTAATTATTTAAAACAAAATGTTACAAATAAAACACTATTCAAATGCGTAAAAGGCATTTTTGATATGCTTTACTTTCCAATGTTCTCCCTTTACGGTAAACGCTAGGATATCAAAACGCACTTCCCAATCCAACGGATTTGATGAGATATAGTGCTCTACAGCACCCACCAAAAGTTTAATTTTTTTAGAGGAGACAAATTGTTCGGGAGACCCAAAAAAGTCGGTACTTCGAGCTTTAACTTCCACGCAAATCAAAAGTTGATCTTTTTGCATCAGCAGATCTACCTCTGCTTTACCAAAACGATAGTTTTGTTTTAACAAACGATAGCCTTTTTTTATGAGGTACTGCAAAGCGCGTTGCTCTGCTTCTTGTCCAAAAAGATTGTGCTGTGCCATGGATTTAGATTTGGATGATTAAAGATACTTCCTTTCTTAAAAACATCTGGGTTTTGCTTACTTTTGAAAAAAAATTGAATCGTCCAATGCCAAAGCGCTATACGATAACGGCTGCCCTTCCCTACACCAACGGACCCATACACATCGGCCATTTAGCCGGAGTCTATGTTCCAGCAGATATCTATGCGCGTTACCTGAGAGGAAAAGGCAAAGAAGTTGCTTTTATCTGCGGGAGTGATGAACACGGTGTAGCCATTTCTTTAAAAGCAAAAAAAGAAGGGAGGACACCGCAAGAGGTGATCGACCAATACGATCAATTGATCCGTACTTCTTTTAAGAGTTTTGGAATAGAATTCGACAATTATTCTCGAACTTCCCGACCGATTCACCACACTACTGCACAAGAAATTTTTTCAGATTTACACCAAAAAGGAATCTTTGAAGAGAAAGAAACAGAACAACTTTTTGATCCAGAGGCCAATCAATTTTTAGCAGATCGTTATGTCACAGGAATCTGTCCGATTTGCCAACATCCTGAAGCCTATGGAGATCAGTGTGAAAACTGTGGAAGCAGTCTAAGCGCTACAGATCTTATCAATCCTCAATCCACCATAAGCGGAGCGGAACCTGAAATGCGAAAGACCAAGCATTGGTATCTTCCTTTGGATCAGTATGAGACATTTCTAGAAGAGTGGATTCTCAAAGGGCATCAATCCGACTGGAAGCCGAATGTTTATGGGCAGGTAAAATCTTGGATTGACAATGGTTTACAGGCCCGCGCAGTGACTCGAGATCTGGACTGGGGAATTCCTGTTCCTGTTTCGGGAGCGGAAGGCAAAGTCCTCTATGTTTGGTTCGATGCGCCCATCGGATATATTTCTTCTACCAAAGAATGGGCCGCCGAAAAAGGAATAGACTGGGAACCGTACTGGAAAGACAAAGACACTCAGTTGGTTCATTTTATTGGAAAAGACAATATCGTTTTTCACTGCATCATTTTCCCTGTGATGCTACATGCTACGGGAGATTATATTTTACCTGAAAATGTTCCTGCAAATGAATTTTTAAATCTGGAAGGACAAAAAATTTCCACCTCAAAAAACTGGGCTGTCTGGTTACACGAATATTTAGAAGAATTCCCCGACCAGCAAGATGTACTTCGCTACGTTTTGACCGCCAATGCTCCAGAGACTAAAGACAATGACTTCACTTGGGAAGAATTTCAAGCGCGAAACAACAATGAATTAGTCGCTATTTATGGAAACTTTATCAACCGCGTGGTGGTTCTTACCCATAAATATTACGAAGGGGTTGTCCCCAGTGCAGGGGTATTATCCAAAGAAGATGAGACGGTCTTGGATGAAATGCAGCTTCTCCCTAAAAAAATAAATCAGTCCATCACCCAGTACCGTTTTCGAGAAGCCAGTCAGCTCCTGATGCAACTTGCCCGTTTAGGAAACAAATACCTTGCGGAGGCTGAACCCTGGAAACAGATTAAGACAGATCCCGAACGAGTCGCTAGCGTTATGTATACAGCACTTCAGATTGCAACAGGTCTGGCCGTACTCAGCGAACCTTTCTTGCCTTTTACAGCGAAAAAATTAGCACACCTCCTCCACTTGGACAATCTCCAGTTAAAATGGGAGGATGTGAGTGAAAAAAAGGAATTGATTCCCACCGATCATCGGATCGAAAAAGCACAGCTTTTATTTCAAAAAATAGAGGATGTTCAAATGGAGCAACAACGAGCAAAACTAGCAGCAAGTACAGAACAAAACCAAACGGAAACACAAACTATTGCTCCTCTCAAACCACAAACTTCTTTCGAAGATTTTGATTCCCTAAAGCTCCAAGTGGCGGAAATCCTTGAAGCTAAAAAGGTTCCCAAGACCAAGAAGTTGATGGAACTCAAGGTGCAACTGGGAAGTGAAATTCGAACTGTAGTTTCGGGAATTGCACAAGATTTTGACGAAGCCGAACTGATCGGAAAGAAAGTAACCCTTTTGAGCAATCTAGCTCCAAGAACCCTTAAAGGGATTGAAAGTAAGGGTATGATTCTTTTGGGAGAAAACGAACAGGGTCAATTTGTATTTGTAAATCCAGAGGACGACACCGTTCAAAATGGAGCTGAGATCCTTTAGGTTTTGGCGCTTCAAATTCCCATCGCTTTTGATCGTTCGTATCGCCTTCCGCTGGCAGAAAACCATCGGTTTCCTATGGAAAAATACGAACTGCTCCCCCAACAACTTCTATTGGAAGGAACCTGTGAGCCAGATGCTTTTTTTACTCCGAAGAGGGCTAGTTTAGAACAAGTACTTCGAGTGCATGAGAAGGACTATGTCGATAGGCTATGTAATTTAGAACTCACAAAAAGTGAAGTGCGCAGTATTGGTTTTCCTCTGAGTGAAGCCTTGGTACAACGCGAGTTTTTAATTGCTGGAGGGACAATTGAAGGAGCAGAAAAAGCTTTGTCAGAGGGTATTGCTATGAATATTGCAGGTGGAACCCATCACGCTTTTCCAGATCGAGGGGAAGCTTTTTGTTTGCTAAACGATCAGGCAATTGCAGCGCAGCATCTTTTGGACAGTGGACAAGCAAAAAAAATTCTCGTCTTAGATTTGGATGTACATCAGGGCAATGGAACTGCGGTTATTTTTAAAGACCATCCTGAAGTATTTACCTGTTCCGTCCACGGGGCCAAAAACTATCCTTTTCGAAAGGAAAAAAGTGATTGGGACCTCCCTCTAGAAGATCAATGTGCAGACCTAACGTACCTGAATCAGTTAAAGACTTTACTCCCCAAACTTTACGAAAATGTACAACCTGATTTCATTTTTTATCTCTGCGGGGTAGATGTTCTAGAAACGGATAAATTAGGTCGTCTCGGCTTAACCCTGAACGGTTGTAAACAACGGGATGAACTAGTACTTTCCTTTTGTGGAAAAAACAAAATCCCGGTACAATGTAGCATGGGAGGAGGCTATTCTAAAGATATAAAAACCATCATTGAGGCTCACGCCAACACCTATCGTATTGCGAAATCGTTGTTTACTTAGCGTTCCAAGTTTGGCTTTTCATATTTAGAGCGGCGATCACAATATCTTTGCGACTTACCTGACCAACCAAACGACCCTTTTCAAGAACAGGGTACCTTCTTCTGCTGGATTTGGAAAATTTGGCCGCAGCATCAAAAACACTTAGAGTAGATTCAATGGTATCTACATTTTCTGTCATGAAGTGGCCTACAGATTTATCCAAGATGGGCATGTTAAAATAACGACTATCGGAGATTTCTTTCATACAATCGGCTTCCGAAATTACTCCTACGAGCTTTCCTTTTTCATCCACAACGGGTCCCCCTGAAATACGGTATTTGATAAAGGCTTGCATCACATCGTGAATGCTTTGTTCTGGGGCGAAAAGGACTAACTGCGTGGTCATGATATCTGACACGGTTAACTTGCTGGGAGTGACTCTTTTTTTTTGAGCCCGCTCTCCTTGAAAACTTTTTACGGGCATAATTAATGAATTTTGATTTATCCCAAGGTAGTTTTTTTTAATTAA
>CAXGYE010000027.1:0-9845 GCA_964013865.1 uncultured Flavobacteriaceae bacterium | reverse complement strand
AAACCCTCCCAATATGCTGAGAGGGTGTTTCCAATTGGTGTAAGGGCTCCCAATCCGGTAACTACTACGCGTCTTGGTTTCATGGCGCTTATTTAATCAGCTTGTTCAATAAATTTGATTGCTTGACCAACAGTTGCGATGTTTTCAGCTTGGTCATCTGGAATTTGGATATCAAATTCTTTTTCGAATTCCATGATCAATTCCACGGTATCCAATGAGTCTGCTCCTAAGTCGTTTGTAAAGCTTGCTCCGTCCACAACTTCGTTTTCATCCACCCCTAGCTTATCAACTATGATGGCTCGTACTCTTGAGGAAATGTCTGACATAATTAATCTTTGTTTAAATTAAAAGTGTCAACAAAAATATAAAACTTTAAAGGAATTCAGCGGATTGAGATTGAATATTAACCTTAATTTTGAGTAATGATAACAGTTATCTTGTCTTACAATAGGTCATTGCTGAGTTTTTTATTTTAAATGAAACAAAAAATTATCTTATTTGCGTCTGGAAACGGGTCTAACGCAGAAAATATTTTCCGCTTTTTTGAACCGCACCAAGATGTTGAAATTGCAGGAGTTTACACGAATAATCCTAAGGCAGGTGTCATAACAAGACTTCAACCCCTGAAACTTCAAGTAGAAGTTTTTGACAGAAATGCGTTTCAGGATGGATCACTCCTGAGTCAAATACAAAATAAACAACCTACTTTAATCGTGTTAGCAGGATTTTTATGGAAGATAGGTCAGGACTGGGTGCAGGCTTTTCCTGGAAAAATTATTAACATTCATCCAGCTCTTTTGCCTAAATATGGAGGAAAAGGGATGTATGGGCAGTATGTTCATCAAGCAGTTAAAGACAATCGGGAAACGGAAACTGGGATTACCATTCACTACGTCAACGAAGCCTATGACCAAGGGGCAATCATTTTTCAAAAAAAAGTAAGCCTTCATCCGGACGATTCTACTGAAGAAATTGCAGCCATGGTCCATCAATTGGAGTATGCGCACTTTCCAAAAGTGATTTATTCTTTACTCAATAAGGACAACCCATGAAGGCCAAATCAGTTTATCTCTACACCGATGGATCCTCTCTAGGGAATCCGGGACCTGGTGGCTATGGCATTATCCTAGAATGGGTAGGCATGTCTTATGTCAAAGAGTTCTCTGGAGGTTTTGCCCGTACTACAAATAACAGAATGGAATTGCTAGCAGTCATTATTGGGTTAGAATTACTCAAAGAAGCAGGGATGGAAGTGGTCGTTTACTCGGATTCGAAGTATGTGGTTGATGCGGTTGAAAAAAAATGGGTTTTTGGCTGGGAACAAAAAGAGTTTAAAAACAAAAAGAACAGCGACTTGTGGAGGCGCTTTCTAAAGGTACACAAAAAGCATAAGGTTCATTTTCAATGGATCAAAGGGCATAACCAGCACCCACAAAATGAACGCTGTGACCAATTGGCAGTTCACGCAGCAAAGGGTAAAAATCTGCCCTCGGATATCGTGTTTGAACAAATTGAAAGTAAGCCTTCTTAATTGTTTACAGTCTTTGATAAATGTTGTAATAAAACACAATTAGCCACGTTTAGTTTTTTTACTTTTGTACTATGAACAACAAACTTTTAGTTTTAGGCACTATGGCCTATGACGCAATAGAGTCCCCTTTTGGAAAAACAGGGAAAATATTAGGGGGTTGTGCTACTTACATCGGTTTGGCTGCTTCTCAATTCAAAATTAATTGTGGTTTGGTATCAGTAATTGGAGATGATTTTGAAACAGCACACACGAATTTACTAATCCAAAAAGGTTTGGATCTTTCGGGAGTAGCCACCATTGCTGGAGAAAAAACCTTCTTCTGGAGTGGAAAATACCACAATGACCTCAATACAAGGACTACTTTAGATACCCAACTTAACGTATTGACCAAATTTGATCCTAAAGTCCCGGAACAATTTAAAGATGCAAGTATCGTCCTGTTGGGAAACCTTGATCCCAACATACAAGGAGCAGTTTTAGACCAAATGCAAGCTCCTAAACTAGTAGTGATGGACACTATGAATTTTTGGATAGAGAGTTATCGTGAAAAACTGGATGAGGTTATTGGACGCGTGGATGTACTTTCCATCAACGATGAGGAAGCAAGCCAACTTACGGATACGAACTCACTAGTAGGGGCGGCGAAGCAACTACAGGCTTTAGGGCCCCGATATGTCATCATAAAAAAGGGGGAACACGGTGCCTTGCTTTTCCACGAAAATAAGATTTTCTGTGCCCCAGGACTTCCACTCGAGGAGGTTTTTGATCCTACAGGTGCTGGGGACAGTTTTATCGGAGGTTTTGCTGGATATTTATCACAGCGAGGGAAGATTACATTTGACGAGATGAAAACAGCGATCATTATGGGATCTGCAATGGCCTCGTTTACTGTGCAAAAGTTTGGAACCCAATGTTTAGAAACCTTGACTCGAGATCAACTAAATCAACGAATTTTAGCTTTTAAATCTTTATCTGAATTTGAATTAACATAATACGACTATTCTAATGAGTGACGCGATAAAGCACGAGTGTGGAATTGCCCTTTTACAACTAAAAAAGCCTTTGTCTTTTTTCAAGGAAAAATACGGAAGTGCACTTTACGGAATAAACAAGATGTATTTGTTAATGGAAAAACAGCACAATCGTGGTCAAGATGGTGCAGGTTTTGCCAGCATTAAATATAATATGTCTCCTGGCCAACGCTACATCAGTCGTGTGCGCTCTGCGGAAAGCCAACCCATTCAAAAGATTTTTAAGACTATAAACGAACGGATTCAAAAGCAATTGGAGGGATCACCAGATTTGCTCTCTCAGCCAGAAGAATTAAAACAACAGGTTCCCTATGTAGGCGAACTGATGCTGGGTCATGTACGTTACGGAACGTTTGGGAAAAACAGTATTGAGAGTGTTCATCCCTTCTTAAGACAAAACAATTGGATGCATCGGAATTTAATTGTAGCTGGAAATTTTAATTTGACCAACGTCAACCAGCTTTTCGACAACCTAGTAGATTTGGGACAGCATCCCAAAGAACGCGCGGATACGGTCACTGTCATGGAAAAAATAGGACACTTTTTAGATGATGCCGTTGCAAAAATCTATAAAAACCTTCGCCACGAAGGATACACCAAAGCAGAGGCCTCTCCATTGATTGCAGAGCGATTGAAACTCTCAAAAATTTTGCGTAAAGCTTCAAAAAACTGGGATGGAGGTTACGCCATGGCCGGTTTGTTAGGTCATGGAGACTCATTTGTATTGAGAGACCCTGTGGGAATACGTCCTGTTTATTATTATTCCGATGATGAAATTGTAGTGGTTGCCTCGGAACGTCCAGCCATTCAAACGGTTTTTAACATTGCCTATGAGAAGATTGAAGAACTTGAGCCGGGTCATGCTTTGATTACGAAAAAGGGAGGAGAAACAAGAATCAAAAAAATTCTAGAACCCCAAACCAAAAGAGCGTGTTCTTTTGAACGAATATATTTTTCAAGAGGTGGAGATTCGGAGATTTATCAAGAACGCAAAGACCTAGGAAAAGCACTTTTTCCACTCGTCCATCAATCGATAAAAGGAGATTTAGAGAACACGGTTTTTTCATTTATTCCCAACACCGCAGAAACTAGTTTTTACGGGATGATAGGAGCTGTTCAAGATCACGTTAGAGCCTTGCTCACGGAGGAATTGACCAAGACCCAAACCCCTGATTTAAAGGCCGTAACAAAAATGCTCAATCTCAAACCCCGGATAGAAAAAATTGCGATCAAAGACGCAAAATTGAGAACTTTTATCACGGAAGATAGTGATCGAGACGACCTTGTAGCGCACGTGTACGATATCACCTACGGTGTGGTACACGATACCGATAATCTGGTGATCATAGACGACAGCATCGTGAGGGGAACCACATTGCAAAAAAGTATTTTACGGATGTTAGACCGTTTGGGACCTAAAAAAATTATTGTGGTTTCCAGCGCACCGCAAATACGCTATCCCGATTGCTATGGAATTGACATGGCAAAGTTGGAAGAATTTATCGCTTTTCGCGCCGCTTTGGCACTTCACGAGGACCTAGGAACCAAGGAACAAACAATTCAAGAGATTTATCAAAATTGTCTAAAAAGCATCGAAGAACAAGTGGAGATGCCTCCAAATTATGTCCAAGCCCTTTACGAGCCCTTTAGCGCCATAGAAATTTCAAATAAAATTGCTGAGATGCTAAAATCCGATAAGATCAAGGCTGAGGTTGAAGTGATTTTTCAAACGGTTGAAGGACTGCACAAAGCCTGCCCTAAAAACTTAGGGGATTGGTATTTTACGGGGAATTATCCTACTCCAGGAGGTTGTCGGGTGGTGAACAAAGCGTTTATCAATTTTGTTGAGAAGAACAACAAGAGGGCTTATTAAAAAAAACCTGCATGAGGAAGTGGCAGGATTCAAAAAAGTAAAAAAGGCGATTCTAAGTTTGAGAATCGCCTTTTTTTATTTGTAAAATTTAAACTCCAGCAGTGTACAGTTCACTTACTTTATGCCAGTCAATAACATTAAAAAAGGCATTGATATAATCTGGGCGTCTGTTTTGGTAGTTCAAATAGTAGGCATGTTCCCAAACATCAATTCCCAAAATAGGGGTTCCCTCACAACCTATTCCAGGCATTAAGGGATTGTCTTGATTGGCCGTCCCACAAACCTCTACCGAGCCACCCTTGTGCACACAAAGCCAGGCCCATCCCGAACCGAATTGAGTTGCCGCAGCCTTTGAAAAAGCAGTTTTAAATTCCTCAAAAGAACCAAAAGCGCTGTCCATAGCTTCTGCCAAAGCTCCGCTAGGTGTCCCGCCACCGTTGGGAGACATGACTTGCCAGAACAAACGGTGATTGTAAAAGCCTCCTCCGTTATTGCGGACCGCTTTATTTTCTAAATCGAGCCCGGAGAGAAGCTCTTCAATGGACTGGTCTGCTAAGGGAGAGTCAGCAATCGCGTTGTTCAGATTGGTAGTATATCCATTGTGGTGCTTGCTGTGATGGATTTCCATCGTACGTGCATCAATATGCGGTTCCAATGCGTCATAGGCATAGGATAAAGAAGGTAGTTCAAAAGCCATAATTAAATTTTTTAAGTTTAAGCAAAATTAAAATTTCTTTTGTCAATGAAAGCCTAAGTTATCAAAAGCCTTACATTTAAATTGATTTTTTAACATTTTGAGTACGACCAACTTTCATATCATCAATGCCTCAGCTGGGTCTGGAAAAACCCATACGCTGGTCTTGGAATACCTAAAAATCTTACTGAGTCAAGAAACCACAAAGCCTTTTAGGAGTATGCTTGCCTTGACCTTTACCAACAAAGCGGTGCATGAGATGAAGGCACGAATTTTAGAAACGCTGGTCTCGCTTTCTCAACCTCCTTCTAAAGAGGTACATATGGCTACCAGCCTTTGTAATACCTTGTCAATTTCTGATGAGGAGCTCGCCTTTCGATCTGGTCAGATGCTACGCAAGCTCCTTCTAGAGTACGGGAGTTTTGACGTGATCACACTCGATACTTTTACCCACAGACTGGTCCGTACTTTTGCCAGAGATTTTCAATTGCCTTATGGCTTTGAGGTTGTTTTGGACCCAACTGATTTATTTGAAGAAACGATTGATTCTATAATTGCCCAAGTGGGTAAAGAGGAAGTGATTTCTGATTTACTGTTGTTATTCAGCCTAAATAAAATCAAGTCTGAGAAAGATTGGGATGTCCAAAAAGACTTGTCAGAGTTTATCTCGATGCTTCTTAGTGAGAATGATCGAGAACCGATAGCCGACATAAAAAATAAAACCTTAGAAGAGTTACAAGAAGATAAAAAACTCTTAAAAAACACTTTAGAAAACACTAAAAAGGAAGCATTACAGTATGCTACTAAGGCACTAACTTTTTTAACCCAAAAGGGATTAGAAGCAGAGGACTTCAAATTAAAACTGATGCATAAACACTTTGAAAATGTTTTGGCAGAAGCTTTTACAAAGCTTTATGAAAATCAACTTGAAGCTGCTTTAAATGGTGAAAAACCTCTGTACAATAAAACCTTAATCCCTTCAAAAAAAGCATTGATTGACGAAATTCAACCCGAATTACGATCCTATTTTTATAAGATAAAAAAAGCGGTAGGGCAGTACCTACTGATTCAGCGTACACTAAAGTCTTGGACTCCGAGAACCTTACTCCAATTGATGGAACAACGCCTAAATCAAATTCAAAATGATAAAGAAGTTCGCTTACTTGGAGAATTCAACAAAAAAATAAGTCAACTGGTTCAAGAAGAATCCGCACCTTTTATTTTTGAACGACTCGGGGCCCGCTATCAGCACTATTTTTTAGACGAATTTCAGGATACTTCTAGTTTGCAATGGTCGAATTTAATTCCCCTAATCGGTGATGCATTAGAAAATGAACGTCAAATGGGTTCAAGTGGATCGTTACTTTTGGTTGGAGATTTAAAGCAGGCAATCTATCGATGGAGAGGAGGGAACATGGAACAATATATTGAGTTGATCAATCAAACTCAAAATCCTTTCCAAATCGAAGCAAACTGCTTCCCTTTGGAACATAATTTTAGGTCCGGGAAAGAAATTGTGGATTTTAACAATGCTTTTTTTCAAATGCATGCAAAGCATTTTGAAAAATTAGAATATCAAAAAATATATGGTGAAGGGAGCCAACAGCATCCACAAAAAGAAGGGGGCTATGTTTGTATTGAAGCCATTCCCAGAGGGGGTACAAAAGAAGAAACGACACCTCTCTATGTAGCCAAAACGCTTACTGCGCTTGAGACCATCTTGAAAAAAGGATACGGCCAAAATGACATCGCAATTTTAGTACGTAAAAAAACCCAAGCGGCAGCAATAGGAACAGCATTGATCCAAGAAGGGTATGATTTGGTTTCCTCAGAATCCCTTCAAGTATCCCAATCCAAAAAAGTTCAATTACTTATCGCTATTTTACAACTTACTCTTCGCCCTCATGCCCCAGAATTTCACAAAATAATTTTAGATGTTCTTTGGGAACTCGAGGACCAACCCATCGAGGAGTATCACGAATTTGCTAAAGAAATTTTACATAAAAAGTCAGCGGTTTTTTTAAGTCATTTAAGGGAGCGATTCCAGTTTGAATTGAATTTAAAACGGATTTCTTCATTACCTGTTTCTGAGGCACTAGAATATGTGCTGTTTAGCCTACCTTCACTAGACATAAAAGATGCGTACGTCCATTCTTTATTGGAAGATGTATTTGAATTTTCAAAAACCCATTCAACTACTACCGCACAGTACTTAAATTATTGGAAACATCAAGGTGAGCAATTGCGCATTGTGCTACCCGAAGCACTGGACGCTATCCAATTGATGACCATTCACCAAGCCAAGGGGTTAGAATTTCCTGTGGTTATTTTGCCCTTTATGGACACCCCTTTAAGTCCAGGAGTTACCGAAAAGGTGTGGTATCCCTTTAAGGAAGGACCTTTAGAAAGTATTCAATGGGGATGGATAAATTTTTCTAAAGAACTGCTGCAATGTGGAATCCAGGCTGAAAAACTTTATGATTCACATCGGTTGGGGCAACATTTGGATGCGTTCAATGTCCTTTACGTTGCACTCACTAGAGCGGTAGCGGTTTTATATGTCATTACCCAAGAAGTAGATTCAGGTAAGTCAACCTATGCACACTTGTTTCATTCCCATGTCGAAATGCAAGGTAAAAAGCTGGAGGCAAAAACACCTTTTGAACAGGGTGTATTTCATTCTAAAAAGAGAGAAAGTCAATTTCATTTCAACCAAAACCAAGAACAGTTCGCTCTTGAATTGCCCCTTGGGCACGCATGGAAAAAAAGAATTGTAGAAACCGTTCGTAATACAAAAGTTTCTGAGGCGGCCAAATCCAGAGGAGTATTGCTACACAAGCTTTTGGCAAAAGTGACTACTGCAAACCACATACCTAGGGTGGTTAAAGAAGCAATGGAGCAAAAACTCTTCTCTAAAGCAATAAAAAGTGAAGTAGAAGAAAAATTAAAGCAAGTAACACAACACCCGAATTTAGCACCTTTATTTGACGGACAAGACCGAATTCTTTGTGAGCAAGACCTTCTTGTACCCAATGGGCCAACCCTGAGGCCCGATCGAATTAATTTTTCCAGTTTAGGGGTAGCGACTGTTTTAGATTATAAAACTGGGATTCCAAAAAAAGCAGACGAAGATCAGCTTTTGAATTATACGCAGATTATCAAAGAACTGGGTTATAAACAAGTAAACAGCTACTTAGTCTATCTCTATCCAGAAATTCAAATTCATGAGGTGAATCCTTTGTAAAATATTTTGTTTATATTTAAGTACATTTTATGAATAACCCCAAATCTAATAATTCATGTTACCCTTATCGAAATGTTTTTCTCTTTTGGATAAAGAGATTAAAGTTGTAGTAACAACTGTTGTTATTTTACTACTTACCTCAGTTAAAGCACAGAATAAGGCTGAACCTTGGCAGCTTTTTTTTGGAATCAATGCCGTGGATACTTTTCCTACTGCTGCTGTTGGTTCGGGAGCTCTTTTTGAAGACTTTTTAAATATAGATCATTGGAACATAACTCCGTATTCCCCGTATATTGGGGTAAAGAATTACGTCGGAGCTGGTTTTTCTTTAGGCACCCGTTTTAGTTATAATTTTATCCAACAATATGGCCCTATTCCTGCCTCAGATAATTATTATAATGTTGATGGGATTATATCATATAATTTAAATACCCTATTGAAAGGCGAAACGTTAATGCCTTTTCTAGAAGTGGGTGGGGGATACTCCATTTTTGATACTCAAGTTGGAGGATATTTCAATGTAGGATTTGGAATAGAAGTTTGGCTGGGGCGTAAAAGAAAAACAGCCCTTACCTTGGAAACGCTGTATAAAAATTCTGGAGAAACAACCACGGTCAAACATTTCCAACACCTGTTAGGTATCGCTGTCCTTTTTAGTGGGGTAAAAGATACTGATGGCGATGGCATTCGGGATAAAGAAGACCTATGTCCAGAAGTTCCTGGAATTATTCTTTTTAAGGGCTGCCCTGATACCGATGGTGATGGTATTCAAGATGCTGAAGATAGGTGTCCACAACTTTCAGGACTTATTGAATTTAAAGGATGTCCCGATACTGATGGGGATGGTGTTCGAGATGCTGAAGATGAGTGCCCAGATAACCCAGGAATCCTCGCCTTTAAAGGATGTCCTGATACTGATAACGACGGAGTCCAAGACCGAGAAGATCAATGTCCAGAGGAAGCAGGAACAGTTGAAAACAAGGGCTGCCTAAAGATTACCCAACAGATTATTGAACGACTCCAAGAGATTGGAAAAATCATCTACTTTGCCGCTAATGATTCAGAATTAAATAAAATAAATCACAAAATTTTAGATGAAGTGTTTAACATCCTTCAAAGTCATTCTAGTTATAGGGTTGTTGTGGAAGGGCATACAGATTCTTCAGGACAAGTCCCTTTCAATCAAGCCCTATCGGAAAGAAGAGTAAACGCAGTCATGCGCTATTTGATTGATAAGGGCTTAGCACCTTCTCGAATTTCTGCAAAAGGATTCGGTGAAACTCGTCCTGCCGAATCTAATAGAACTGCTTCTTGAAGACGCAACAACCGCAGAGTAGCATTTGAAATTTATAAATAGTGTTATAATTTAATTTAAAATAAATCTCTTTAGCTTGACCTGATTTTTTACATTTAGAGATGCAAACTTTTTTGGATGAGGTCGCAAAAAAAATTGTTTTCGCCCATAGTGAGGG
>CAXGYE010000026.1:0-9939 GCA_964013865.1 uncultured Flavobacteriaceae bacterium | reverse complement strand
AATTGATTTAATCATGGAAAAAATTCTAAGCTTAATGACTGTAGCGCCAGCGATGGCCACAGATGACTACGTTGGATTCACGTTCTTCGTAGGTTGTATGGCGATGATGGCAGCATCAGCGTTCTTCTTTCTTTCAATGAACTCATTTGACAACAAATGGAAAACTTCTATTTTGGTGTCAGGTTTAATTACGTTCATTGCAGCAGTACACTACTGGTACATGCGTGACTACTGGGCAACAAATGCCACCTCTCCAACATTCTTTAGATATGTTGACTGGGTGCTTACTGTGCCATTAATGTGTGTTGAATTCTATCTGATCCTTAGAGCAGCTGGAGCAACAAAACAATTGATGTGGAAAATGATTTTCGCTTCTGCTGTGATGTTAGTTACTGGTTACTTTGGAGAAGCTGTCTACACAACAGGTTCAGGTCCTGCAGTTTGGGGTCTTGTTTCAGGTCTTGCATACTTCTGGATTGTTTACGAAATCTGGTTAGGTAGCGCTTCTAAACTAGCTGCTTCAGCAGGTGGTGCGGTTCAGTCAGCTCACAAAACACTTTGCTGGTTCGTACTTGTAGGTTGGGCAATTTATCCTATTGGATATATGGCTGGAACTGAAGGATGGTACAGCGGAATTTTTGGTGGTCTTCCTATGGATGTTGTTTACAACGTTGGGGATGCGATCAACAAGATTGGATTTGGTTTAGTAGTTTATAACTTAGCCGTTCAGTCAAAATAAGAATTCCTTTACAGGAAAAAAATGCTATGTAAAAGATTAAAATCGCTCCTCGGAGCGATTTTTTTTTACATACGATTAGGCACTTCCATCCCTAATAAACCAGAAGCATTAGCAATCACCTCTGCTACTTTCTTTGAAAGGGCCACTCTAAAGTTTTTCTGTTTCGGGTTTTCACTACCCAATACGGTAATGTTTTGGTAAAAGGTGTTGTAACTTTTCACAAGGTCGTAAAGATAATTTGCGATAAGCGCTGGACTGTATTGTTCCCCTGCCAGTACCACAACCTCTGGATAACGTCCCAACTGTTTGATGAGTTCGCGTTCTTTGGAAGCCAACTCCAAGTTCAAGTCAATATCCTCTATTTCCATTGCCGCTTTTTGAATAAGCGTTTTAATACGTGCATGGGTATATTGAATAAAAGGACCTGTATTGCCGTTGAAATCAATTGAAGCTTCAGGGTCAAAGAGGATTCTCTTTTTTGGATCAACTTTTAGGATAAAGTATTTTAATGCACCCATAGCTAGGGTGTGATACAAGCCTTCTTTTTCCGTTTCAGAAAGTGTTTCTAGTTTTCCTACGGCTTCGGAAATGGTTTTTGCTTGAGCTGCCATATCGGCCATCAACTCATCGGCATCGACTACAGTTCCTTCTCGACTTTTCATTTTACCACTAGGTAAATCGACCATTCCATAACTCAGATGATATAGTGCTTCTGCCCAATCAAAACCCAGTTTCTTTAAGATTAAAAACAACACCTTAAAATGATAATCTTGTTCATTCCCAACGGTGTAGACCATTCCCTTTAATCCAGGCTCGTCTTCCAGTCGACTTAAAGCAGTACCCAAATCTTGGGTCATATAAACCGAAGTCCCGTCTGAACGAAGTAGTAATTTTTCATCCAACCCCTCCTGGGTTAGATCAATCCAAACCGAACCGTCTTCTTTTTTGTAAAAAACACCCGCTTTTAGTCCTTGATCAATGATTTTTTTTCCGAGTAAATAGGTATCACTTTCATAATAATAGGAATCAAAAGAAACCCCTAAATTTTTGTAAGTATCCTCAAAACCCCGATACACCCACTGGTTCATAGTTTCCCACAAGTCTCGAACCTCTTTATCGCCTGCTTCCCATAGTCGTAGAAGCTCTTGTGCTTCCAATAAAAGTGGGGCTTCTTGTTTGGCTTGTTCTTCTGAAGATCCCTTGGATATGAGCTCCGCAATTTCTTTTTTGTATTCCGCATCAAAAATAACGTAATACTTGCCTACCAATTGATCTCCTTTAATACCAGTGAGTTCTGGTGTTTTACCCGCTCCAAATTTTTTCCAGGCCAGCATGGATTTACAAATATGTATTCCCCGGTCGTTGATGATTTGAGTTTTTACCACTCGATTCCCATTGGCTTCAAGAATTTTAGAAACCGAGTAGCCCAAGATATTATTTCGAATATGCCCCAAATGAAGCGGTTTGTTTGTATTGGGCGAAGAGAATTCGACCATGAGCGTAGGTCCATCTTTTTTTTGAGGTTGGTGACCGTACTCCTCTTGCTGAAAAAGGGTTTGAAATTGTTTTAGGTAGAAGGCATCACTCAAACTTAAATTCAAAAACCCTTTCACCACATTATAACCCACTACGGCTTTGTCATTTTTTTCAAGATAAGAACCTATAGTTTCTGCTAATTTCTCTGGATTCGTCTTTATGTACCGCAATAGAGGAAATACCAACAAAGTTATGTCCCCCTCAAATTCTTTACGGGTCTGTTGAAATTCAAAGCTAGCGACTGTCACTTGAAATTCAGAATTGAGAAAACGGCTTACAGAGTCCGTGAAGTGTTGGTTATAATCTATACTCATAGTACAATTTGGCGACAAAGATAATTATTCTCCATAGATTATGTCGCCCTAGTTTTATGGCTTATCTTTATAAAAATGCTATTGAATATATCATACAACGATCCTGCACAAAAAAAACAGATCGAAGAAAGTGTAGGCAAACCCTTTTCGCTCCAGAAGCGATGGAAAATGGGTGGAATTGGTTCCCAAAAATTAATTGTCAGTAGTGCATCGATCGACATTCACAACTTATTGATTTTAGATCACAATATTAACAGTTGTAATATTGAATTGCGTCCCAACGGGATCATTGTTCGCTTTCGCAGTCTCTTGGAAACTTATGGTTTGATCATTCCTTTTTACAAGTTAAAAATCTACAAGGGAAAGGCACAAGAATACAGTGTTTATAAGGACCACCATTTTATCAAAGTGATTGCAGACAATGAAGCAATTCATAAATTCTTCAATAAAATTAATGCACAAAAAATTGAAAACTTACCTCCTTCTTTAGAGGACTTATAAGGTCGTTAAATCGTACGGTGATTTTCTCCTGTATAAATTTGACGTGGTCTTCCGATCGGTTCGTTGTTTTTTCGCATCTCAGACCACTGTGCAATCCAACCGGGAAGCCTTCCCAAAGCAAACATGACAGTAAACATTTCGGTGGGTATTCCCAAAGCGCGATAAATAATCCCAGAATAGAAGTCCACATTGGGATACAACTTGCGATCAATAAAATAAGGATCACTCAACGCCTCTTCTTCAAGTCCTTTTGCAATATCAAGTACGGGGTCATTTATTCCTAATTCATTCAAAACTTCATCCGCGGCTTTTTTGATAATTCGTGCTCTGGGATCAAAGTTTTTATAAACACGGTGTCCAAAGCCCATTAAGCGAAAGGGATCGTTTTTGTCCTTAGCTTTTTGCATGTACTTTTTGGTATCGCCCCCATCTGCTTTGATTGCTTCTAGCATTTCAATGACGGCTTGGTTAGCCCCTCCGTGAAGTGGTCCCCAAAGTGCAGAGATGCCCGCAGAAACAGAGGCAAAGAGCCCCGCATGAGAGGAACCAACGATACGCACCGTAGAAGTAGAACAATTTTGCTCGTGATCTGCGTGTAGAATTAACAATTTATTCAATGCACTGACAACCACAGGGCTCGCTTCATAGTCCTGGTGTGGGAGCTTGAACAACATATGAGCGATGTTGTCTTCATAAGAAAGTGAGGTGTTGGCATAATTCAATGGAAGTCCCTTTACTTTACGGTGAGTCCAAGAAGATAAAATAGGAAATTTCGCCAATAACATAATAATTGCTTCACGCAAGTCTGACTCGGAAGCAATATCCACCGAACTGGGATTGAATGCAATTAATCCTGAAGTTAAAGAAGATAAAACCCCCATAGGGTGTGCGGATTTTGGGAAACTTTTTAAAATTGATTTTAAGTCCTCATCTACCAAAGATTCCTTTCTGATTTCTGTATTGAGAAGTGCTAATTCTTTTGCCGTAGGTAAATTTCCAAAAATCAACAAGTAAGCAACTTCAAGAAAACTCGCTTTTTCACAAAGATCTTCAATAGAATATCCTCGGTAACGCAAAATCCCTTCTTCTCCATCCAAAAATGTAATCTCACTTTTACAGGAGCCTGTATTTTTATATCCAGGATCGTAGGTGACTAGACCTGTTTGAGCACGAAGGGTTTTAATATCAATCCCTTTTTCCTCTTCAGTACCCTCTAGTAAAGGAAATTCATATTCTTTGTCTTTGTAAGTCAACTTTACCTTTTCACTCATCTTTTCTAATCTTTAATTTTGGAACGTTTTTAACTATAAAAACCTTTTACTTCATTTCATGTTTAAAAGCTCTTTTTCCTGGGAAATAAGCTAATTCACCTAACTCTTCTTCAATTCTTAGGAGTTGGTTGTATTTGGCCATACGGTCGCTTCTCGAAGCAGATCCGGTTTTGATTTGACCTGTATTTAGCGCTACGGCCAAATCCGCAATGGTATTGTCTTCAGTTTCTCCCGATCTGTGTGACATCACTGAGGTATATCCTGCTCTGTGTGCCATTTCTACGGCAGCTATGGTTTCAGAGAGGGTTCCAATCTGATTTACTTTAATTAAAATCGAATTGGCAATATGTTGCTCAATTCCTTTGCCGAGGCGTTCTACATTGGTTACAAATAAATCATCTCCTACCAGTTGTACGTTACCTCCTGCTTTTTCGGTAAGGAATTTCCATCCTTCCCAATCATTCTCATCCATACCGTCTTCTATAGAAATGATCGGATATTGTGATGCCAAATTAGCTAAATAACTAGCTTGTTCTTCCGAATTGCGCTTAACTCCTTTGTCTCCTTCGAAAAGGGTGTAGTCGTAAACCCCCTCTTTGTAAAACTCCGCAGCAGCACAGTCCAAAGCGATCATCACCTCTGATCCCGCTTTGTACCCAGCGTTTTTGATAGCTTTAATAATCGTATCCAAAGCGTCTTCGGTACCGTCCAGTTCAGGAGCAAAACCGCCTTCATCTCCCACAGCGGTGCTTAAATTACGGTCGTGCAAGACCTTCTTGAGGTGATGGAAAATTTCAGATCCCATTTGCATTGCCTGAGTAAAAGAAGAAGCCCCAACAGGCATCACCATAAATTCTTGAAAAGCAATGGGTGCATCCGAATGGGACCCACCATTGATAATATTCATCATCGGTACAGGGAGGGTTTTAGCACTCACTCCCCCGACATAGCGGTACAGAGGTAAGCCCAACTCATTTGCTGCTGCTTTTGCTACGGCTAAAGAAACCCCTAAAATGGCATTGGCACCTAATTTTGATTTATTCGGGCTACCGTCCAAATCGATCATAGCGCGGTCAATTTGCTCTTGTTCAAAAACAGAAGTACCGACCATCTCTTGAGCAATTACTTGATTGACATTGTCCACTGCTTTTCCAACAGCTTTACCCATATAGGCAGCACCTCCGTCGCGAAGCTCCACAGCCTCGTGTTCTCCTGTAGAAGCCCCAGAGGGAACTGCAGCTCTTCCTAAAATTCCATTTTCTGTAATGACATCAACTTCGACAGTGGGATTTCCTCGAGAGTCAAAAATTTGTCTTGCATGTACGCTAATAATGATACTCATAAAGTTTAAATTCTAATTTGGTGTTAATTTTTTATGTACTCCTTAAAGGTGTCAAAAAGGTAAGTGGCATCGTTTGGACCAGGCCCTGCCTCAGGATGGTATTGGACCGAAAAACATTTTTTGTTTTTCATCCGCATTCCTGCTAGGGTTTGATCATTGAGATGTATGTGGGTGATTTCAATCTCGTGATGGGCTTGAGCAGCTTCCATTTCTACTGCAAATCCATGGTTTTGAGACGTGATTTCACCTTTACCGGTAAGTAGATTTTTTACAGGATGATTGATCCCTCGGTGTCCATTAAACATTTTAAAGGTTGGAATTCCATTTGCCAACGCAATAATTTGGTGTCCTAAACAAATTCCAAATAAGGGTTTGTTCTTTTCGATGATTCCTTTGGCAACGGCCTGTGCTTCTTTCAAAGGCTGTGGATCTCCAGGACCATTCGAAATAAAATACCCGTCTGGATTCCAAGCTTCAAGCTCTTCAAGAGGGGTGTCAAAGGGGAAGACCTTGACATACATATCTCGAGCCACCATATGATCTAAAATATTTTGTTTGATGCCTAAATCCAGCGCTGCTATCTTATAGGTTGCATCTGGTTTTCCCACGGTATAGGCTTCTTTGGCAGAAACTTTTGACGCTAGTTCCAAGCCTTCCATACTCGGAGCTTCAGATAATTCTTTGAGCAAGCGTTCTTCTTCTCCTACTTCGGTAGAAATGACGGCATTCATTGCGCCGTGCTTTCGAATGTAGTTCACCAAAGCTCTTGTATCTACATCAGCAATAGTGACCAGTTTGTGACGCTCTAAATAGTCAAACAACGACTCGTCCCCACTAGGACGGGAATAATTGAAACTAAAATCTTTACAGATCAATCCAGCAATGGTAATTCCTTTGGATTGAGATTCGTCTTTTTGTATGCCGTAATTACCGATATGAGTATTGGTTGTCACCATAATTTGGCCAAAATAAGAAGGATCCGTAAAGATCTCCTGATAGCCAGTCATTCCCGTATTAAAGCATATTTCTCCGAAAGCTGTTCCCTCTATTCCAATTGATTTTCCAAAAAATTGGGTTCCGTCTGCGAGAAGCACAAAGGCTTCTTTTTTTGATCTGTATTCCATGGTTTTTACAAAATAAATCAAAAAAAAGGATAAACTAAAACGTTTATCCTTTAATGTTACTGGTGTTGATAAAAAAAGAACTTATTCGTTTTCATTCTCTTTTTTATCTTCTTTTGGAGTCTCCTCGGCTTTAGGAGTTTCTTCAGTTGGAGCTTCTTCAGTTGGAGCTTCTGCTTCTGCTTCAACTACTACTTCTTCTGTCGCTTCTACCGCTTTGGCTTTGCTTCCCCCTCGTCTTCTTGTTTTCTTCTTCGGCTTGGCATCGGTGTTATAAACCTCATTGTAGTCTACCAGTTCGATCAGTGCCATAGAGGCGTTATCTCCCAATCGATTTCCAAGTTTGATGACACGTGTATATCCACCCGGACGATCTCCTACTTTTGACGCAATGTCTCTAAAGAGTTCAGAAACTGCATTTTTATCACGCAGTGCTGCAAATGCGAGTCGTCTGTTGTGTGTACTGTCCGTTTTAGACTTGGTAATCAAAGGTTCAATAAATTGTTTTAACGCTTTGGCTTTAGTAACTGTTGTATTAATGCGTTTGTGTTCGATAAGAGAACAAGCCATATTGGCGAGCATAGATCTCCTATGGGCAGTCTTACGACCTAAATGCATTACTTTTTTTCCGTGTCTCATTTTTTTTCTTTAAAAATGTGAATTAATCTTTATCCAGTTTGTATTTCGAAAGATCCATACCAAAGGAGAGACCTTTAAGCACTACCAACTCTTCGAGTTCTGTCAATGACTTTTTACCAAAGTTTCTAAACTTCATCAAATCATTTTTGTTGTAAGAAACCAAATCTCCTAAGGTGTCTACTTCAGCTGCTTTCAAGCAGTTCAAAGCACGTACGGACAGATCCATATCAATCAACTTAGTTTTCAATAACTGACGCATGTGAAGGGATTCTTCATCATAGGTTTCCGTCTGTGCGATTTCGTCAGCCTCTAGGGTAATACGCTCATCGGAGAACAACAAAAAGTGATGAATCAGTGTTTTTGCTGCCTCGGTAAGGGCATCTTTGGGATGGATAGAACCGTCAGAGATGATTTCAAAAATCAGTTTTTCGTAATCAGTTTTTTGTTCTACACGAAAGTTTTCAATGCTGTATTTTACATTTTTGATCGGTGTAAAAATGGAATCGATAGCGATCACACCCAGCTCCGAGTTAGGTTTCTTGTTTTCTTCTGCAGGAACATAGCCTCTCCCCTTTTCGATGGTGATTTCCATGTTCAATTGAACACTTTTTTCAAGGTTACAAATAACCAAATCGGGGTTCAGTACTTGAAATCCAGAGATGAATTTTTGAAAATCTGCTGCTTTGAGTTGTTCTTGCCCACCAATAGAGATCGTTACTTTTTCTTCTTCTGTCTCCTCAATTTGTCTTTTAAATCGGACTTGTTTAAGGTTCAGGATGATCTCTGTAACGTCTTCTACAACACCGGAAATCGTAGAGAATTCGTGCTCTACATTTTCCAATTTAACAGAAGTAATTGCAAATCCTTCCAAAGAAGATAATAAAACGCGTCTCAACGCATTTCCTACAGTCAATCCATATCCTGGTTCGAGAGGGCGAAATTCAAATTTGCCTTCGAATTCCGAGGAATCGATCATAATTACTTTATCGGGTTTTTGAAAATTCAGTATTGCCATAATTTTGCTTCTGTTTTCTTATTTAGAATATAGTTCAACGATGAGTTGTTCCTTAATGTTTTCTGGAATCTGGAGACGCCCGGGAACACTTACATAAGTTCCTTGTAGCTGATCACTATTCCAACTCAACCATTCATAAGCGGAGGAATCTCTTCCTTTCGCCTCAATAATAATGTTGAGGGTTTTTGATTTTTCTCTTACACCCACAACGTCTCCTACTTTTACTTGGAAAGAAGGAATGTTTACTATGGAACCGTTTACAGTGATATGACGGTGTGACACCAACTGTCTCGCACCTCTCCGAGAGGTGGAGAGACCAAAGCGGTAGACCACATTATCTAATCTTGATTCACATAATTGCAGTAACACTTCTCCAGTTACCCCTTTGCTTCTGCTCGCTTTTTCGAAAAGGTTTCGAAATTGACGCTCTAGGATACCATAAGTATACTTTGCTTTTTGCTTCTCCATCAATTGGACTGCATATTCTGATTTTTTTCCTCGGCGCTTTGCGTTTCCGTGTTGCCCAGGAGGGTAATTTCTTTTCTCAAAAGATTTATCATCTCCGAAGATGGGCTCGCCAAATTTACGAGCAATTTTTGTTTTTGGACCGGTATATCTTGCCATTTTGCTGGTTTTAGTTGAACTGATCGCTATGAATTAAGGTCACTTCCTTCGATAGCTTCCGATCAATTCTAGATCGTTATTAATTAGACTCTTCTTCTTTTGGGAGGTCTGCATCCGTTGTGCGGAAGTGGGGTAACATCTATGATTTCTAACACTTCGATACCATTGTTATGCAATGTTCGAATAGCAGATTCACGTCCGTTACCGGGACCTTTTACATATACTTTTACTTTACGTAGTCCTGCTTCTTGGGCTGTTTTAGCACAATCCTCAGCTGCTGTTTGTGCCGCATAAGGGGTGTTCTTTTTGGAACCTCTAAAGCCCATCTTTCCTGCCGACGACCAAGAGATCACTTCCCCTTTGGTATTGGTTAATGAAATGATGATGTTATTGAAGGAAGCAGTGACGTGTGCCTCTCCAATCGATTCAACGACTACTTTTCTTTTTTTGCTTGCTGTTTTAGCCATAATTACAAACTATTATTTAGTTGCTTTCTTTTTATTTGCTACGGTCTTACGCTTTCCTTTTCGGGTACGTGAGTTGTTCTTAGTACGTTGGCCTCTAAGGGGAAGACCCGCTCTGTGACGGATTCCTCGGTAACAACCGATGTCCATCAAACGTTTGATATTTAATTGTACTTCTGAGCGCAATTCTCCCTCGATTTTAAAGCTTCCTACTGCTTCACGGATACGAGCTGTTTCGTCGTCTGTCCAATCTTGTACTTTTTTGCTTTCGTCCACTTTAGCCGTTTCCAAAATAGATTGGGCACGGCTTTTTCCGATACCGAAAATATAGGTTAATGAAATAACCCCTCTTTTTTGCTTTGGAATGTCTACT
>CAXGYE010000025.1:0-9968 GCA_964013865.1 uncultured Flavobacteriaceae bacterium | reverse complement strand
CTGGCCTTTTTCAGCACCTCAATATTCACCCGAAGACCTAATTTTCCAGGTGATATCCAATACAAATTTTTCAACAAAAACTGCCTTGTCGTGGGTTCCGGGACATGGTTTGACAACACTTGATCTGCCACTGCTCGGGAGTCAATTTTATCAAAGTCCAACTGAGCTAATCCATTTAAAATCTGTTGGTGGTGCGGGGCGTATTTTTTAGGTGCAATGTCCGCCACTATAAATGCACTGACCAATTCAGGAAAATCGCAAGCAAGATGCATTACCGTTTTTCCACCCATAGAATGTCCCAAGACAAAGACCTTTTGTAAACCCTGCCCTTGGCAATAATCCACCACGTCTTGCGCCATATGACGATAGGAAAAAGAAGTACTCCAAAAACTTCTTCCATGATTTCTCTGGTCTATCAAATGCACACGATAACCAATCGAGGCAAAATTCTTTGCATGAGATTTCCAATTGTCTCCCATGCCTAAAAAACCATGCAGAATCAATAGCTCTTTCCCTTTTGTTCCAATAATATTACCGTGTAGAATACTCAATGGGCCAGGCGTTGAAGGTACATCGGGATTACATTTTCAAATCCCAAATAAAGACTTTCACAAATAAGGGCGTGTCCAATGGAAACTTCTAATAATTCTGGAATGTTTTGGGCAAAATAAGCAAGATTAGCAAGACTCAAATCATGACCCGCATTAATTCCAATTCCCAACGCTACAGCTTTTTCTGCTGCTGCTACATAGGGAGCAATGGCCTGTTCCCTATCGGTTTCGTAACCCGCAGCATAAGCTTCGGTGTACAACTCGATCCGGTCTGTTCCTGTTTCCAGGGCTCCTTCAATCATTTCTAGTTTAGGGTCTACGAAAATAGAAGTACGGATGCCTTGCTCCTTAAATTGTTTGATGCTCTTTTTGAGGAAATCTTTGTGTTTTAGGGTATCCCATCCCGCATTTGAGGTAATTGCATCTTCGGCATCGGGAACCAAAGTCACCTGAGTAGGTTTAATTTTTAGAACCAAATCTGTAAACTTTGCAATAGGATTTCCCTCTATATTATACTCTGTTTGAACTACTTCAGGTAAAGCCAAAGCATCCTCGTATCGGATATGACGCTGGTCGGGTCTCGGGTGAATGGTGATTCCCTGCGCTCCGTATCTCTGTAAATCTTTAGTGACTTCCAAAAGGTTGGGCTGGTTTCCTCCTCGAGCATTTCGCAAGGTGGCCACTTTGTTTATGTTTACACTGAGTGCTGTCATGCTTTTTTTTTACAAAAGTATCTTCTTCCTATGGAATTAAAAAACAATTAACACTTGGAAAGGAATTTATTTTCGCTGGGGTTAAAAGCACGTTCTGTCTAGTTTTGTACCTTTACGCTAAGAATTGACATCATGCGTATCGCGATCTACAGTGCTTTTTTTTCTCCCACCTCTATTACTTATATCAAATCGGTAATTAAATACCTCGGTGCTAATGGTCATCACTTCCTTTTGGTAGATCGCATGAAAAAATATTTAGGACAAGAGGGTGAAAAGTACACTTATTTTACCGACAACGTCACTCTAGAGGAAAACGTAGATTTCTTATTTTCAGTAGGCGGAGATGGGACACTATTGCGCTCTATTTCAGTTATCCGGGACACGAAGATCCCCATTTTGGGAATCAATGCAGGCCGACTAGGCTTTTTAACCTCAGTAAAAAGAGATACTCTCAAGGAAGGACTCGATTTATTTTTTCAAGGAAAATACACACTTGTGGAACGCTCCTTATTAGAAGTTACATCAAAGGAGCCTTCAGAAGCGCTACAAGAATTTGGATATGCGCTCAATGAAGTTTCCATCAACAGAAAAAACACAACTTCAATGTTGCGTATTGACACAAAATTGGATAATCATTTTTTGACCTCCTACTGGGCAGATGGGTTAATCATTGCCACTCCGACAGGTTCTACAGGATACTCTCTAAGTAGTGGCGGACCCATCGTAACGCCCTCATCTAAGTGTTTTGTAGTCAACCCCATTGCACCACACAACATCAATATGCGTCCGTTGATTGTTCCCGATCAAACCGCTTTTGAAATCTCAGTTGAAGGACGAGGAAATACCCACTTGCTCTCTTTAGATTCCAGAATATTGACTCTTGAAAACGGCAACGACATTTCAATAAAAAAAGCGAAATTTAACGCATTGACTGTACAGTTAGACGGAACCTTCTTTTTCGACACCCTGCGCGAAAAACTTTTTTGGGGTCATGACTCTCGTAACATACAATAAAACAAGGCTTTTTCGGTTTATATAAGACAAAAAACTACGGCTGTCCCGTAAGTTAAAACCGATGCTTAAAAAAAGATATTTTCTTGTTTGCATTTTCTTTGCGACCCTTGCCTCAGCTCAGTTTCATGAAATAGGTGTTTTTCTTGGAGGGAGTAATTATGTAGGCGATGTGGGTACGCATCGGTATTTAGATCCCAATTCATTTGCTTATGGAATTCTTTACAAATGGAACATTACTGATCGCTATTCGCTGAGGGGCAGTTTTAACCTTACGAATCTAAAAGAAAACGAATATAGAAACAATGATTTAAATCGCTTTTCTAGATCCTATAAGGTGGACAATTCGTTAGAGGAGTTTAGCGCAGGAATAGAAATCAATTTTAGTGAATTTAATTTGCACGCTCCCGAGTTGAGTTTTACACCTTATGTTTTTTACGGATTGAGTTATTTTAGATACGATCAGTTTTACCTCACCCCCAACGGTCCTTTTGACCCTCCCACTTACAACAATTATGGCAAAGCCCAGAAAGTAGCAATTCCACTCAATGTGGGATTTAAGATCAATCCCAACCCCTTTTTCGTGCTCGGTTTAGAAGTAGGGGTTCGCTACAGTTTGACAGACAATTTAGACGGCAGTAATCCTGAAAATGAATTTGCAGACAATCCCGCCTACAAATTCGGAAATATTGGTAATAATGACTGGTATATTTTTACTGGTTTGACAATTTCATTTACCTTTGGCGATCTTCCATGTTATTGTAAGGAATAAATGAACACACTACCAAAACATGTAGCAATCATTATGGACGGCAATGGCCGTTGGGCTCAAAAACTGGGCAAAAAACGGGTTGTAGGTCACAGCCGTGGTGCTAAGACGGTTCGTGAGATCGTAGAGGAAGCCGTACGGCATCAAATCGAATACCTTACACTTTTCGCATTTTCTACAGAAAACTGGAATCGTCCCAAAGATGAAGTCAATATTTTGATGAAACTTTTAGTAAGTTCATTGAAAAAAGAATTTAGACGACTAACAGAAAACAATATCAAATTGTGTGCTGTTGGGGACCTGAACACTCTACCCCAACTGGTCAGGGAAGAACTGCTTTTTGTTATTGAAAAAACAAAAAATAATACTGGTATGGTGCTCACATTAGCCTTAAACTACGGAGGGAAAGAGGAAATTGTAGATGCCGTCAAAGCCATTTCAATTAAAGTTAAAAATAGTATAATTTCACCTGAAAAAGTTGACGAAACCACCATAAATGAGCATCTTTATACGCGAAATCTACCCCCTGTAGATTTACTCATTAGAACTAGTGGCGAAGAACGAATCAGTAATTTTCTTCTATGGCACATTGCCTATGCAGAGTTGTATTTTACAAAAACACTATGGCCAGATTTTACAAAAGAAGATTTAAACAAAGCATTGTTAAACTACAGTAAACGAGAAAGACGATTTGGAAAAACGAGCGAACAACTCACCTTTTAAACCTTTAATTTATTTTTGGTTTTTTGGACTCGTCCTTTTTTGGGCAACCCTTACCCATGCCCAAACCGAAGGGTTTGTCAAAGGAAAGTCCTACACTTTGGATTCCATTAGCGTTAGAGGAATCAAAACCTTTAACGCTCAAACCGTAATCTCCTACAGTGGTTTGAGGAAAGGTCAAAAAATAAATGTTCCAGGTGAAGAAGTTAGTGCAGTAATCAGTAAACTTTGGGGGCTGGATTTGTTTAGTGATATTAATTTCTATGTAACCAAAGTAGAAAATAACGCTATTTCTGTAGAAATCGACATCGAGGAACTCCCTACCCTTACCGAAGTGAAAATTAACGGGTTAAAAAAAGGAAGCATAGAAAGCTTGATCAAAGACACCGAACTCATTGCCGGTAAAAAACTATCCGAAAGTTTTCTTACCAACACAAAAAATTATATTGTAAATAAATATAAGAAGGAAGGTTTTCTCGATACTAAAGTTTCACTAAACACCATTAAAGACACGGTAGGCACCAATTCCTACAAAATGGTAGTCAATGTGGACAAGGGTTCACGAATTAAAATTAAGGGTATTGAATTTGTTGGGAACGAGGTGTACAAAGGGGGGAAATTAAGATCCAAGTTAAAAAATACGAAAGTTAAAAATCCCGTTCGTTTTTGGAAAAGATCCAAGTTTATCGATAATGATTTTAAAGATGACCTAACCGATTTGATTGACTTTTATAAAGAAGAAGGATATCGTGACGCCCGTATTCTCGCAGACACCTTGGTACGCGATGATAACAATTCAAATACAGTAAATCTTCAGTTAGACATTGAAGAGGGTAACAAATACTATTTTGGTGAGATTAATTTTATTGGCAATACCATCTATTCAAACGCTGTTTTACAACAAGTATTAGGGCTTAAAAAAGGAGATGTTTACAATGGTGTTTTACTCAAAAAACGAATTGCTGATACTAGTAAACCAGATGGAAATGACATTACTAACCTCTATCAAAATAACGGTTATCTCTTTTCTAATATCAATGCCGTAGAAGTAAGTGCAGTTGAAGATACCATCAATTTTGAAATCAGAATTACTGAGGGTAAACTCGCGAATTTCAATAAAATTGTTGTCGAAGGAAATACCAAAACAAATGATCACGTAATCTACAGAGAACTTCGTACAAAACCAGGAGAACTTTACAGCAAAGACAAGTTGGTGCGTACAGTTCGTGAAGTAGGCCAGTTGGGATTTTTTGACGCAGAACAAATCAATCCGCAAATGGAAAATGTGGATCCCAATTCAGGAACCATTGACGTTCGGTTTGACCTAGTAGAATCTGGAGCAAGTCAAATTGAACTTCAAGGAGGCTATGGTCAAGGTGGCTTTATCGGTACCCTTGGTTTGTCGTTCAACAACTTTTCTATGAGAAATATCTTTGATCGGACCAAGTATAGACCCCTTCCCATGGGAGATGGACAAACCCTAGCCCTTCGTCTTCAAGCCAGTCAGTTTTACAACACTTATAGCTTTAGTTTTTCAGAACCTTGGTTGGGGGGACAACAACCAGTTCAATTTTCCACTTCACTTCAGCATACCATCCAGTACCGGTATGACTTTTTTACTGGATTAGCAGATAAAAATCAATCCTTCCAAATTAGTGGAGCAACCCTAGGTTTGGCAAAACGACTACGTGTTCCTGATGATTTTTTCCAACTTTCTCAGGCAGTCTCTTATCAGTATTACAATTTAATCAATTATTATACGGGTCTCTTTACCTTTGGAGACGGATCAGCAAACAACCTTGCCTACACGGTAAACTTGACTCGAAATAATACTAGGATTAATCCTATTTTCCCTACTGGGGGATCTACTTTCAATATCAGTGCAAAATTCACCCCCCCCTATTCACTTTTTTCTGGTAAAGACTATACAACCCTAGGAAATCTTCCCGAATTTCAAGATGAAAATGGCAATCCCGACTCTGAAAAAATAGACCAGGAAAAATTTAGATGGCTCGAATTTTACAAAATTAAATTCAACGGAACTTGGTACACCCCGATCTATGAAAAGTTAATCTTAAAAACCCAAGCCGATTTTGGTTTCATTGGAGCTTATAATCTTTCAAGAGGAAACATTCCCTTTGAGCGTTTCTTCCTAGGAGGTGACGGAATGGTAAGTTATGCTTTAGATGGAAGAGAAACCATCGCTTTGAGAGGCTATCCAAACCAATCCTTGTCGAGTAGAGACGGTTCTTTGATTTACAATAAATTTTCTCTAGAATTACGCTATCCTATTACCCTCAAACCCAGTGCATCAATATATGCTTTAACCTTCTTAGAGGCAGGAAAAGGATACGACACGTTTAGAGAGTTTAATCCCTTCATTTCGAAGCGTTCAGCTGGTGCAGGGGTTCGTATATTTATGCCCGCTTTTGGTTTATTAGGAATTGATTTCGGTTATGGATTTGACAATGTCAATTCAAACCTTACTACACCCAACGGCTGGGAAACTCATTTTATAATTGGCCAACGATTCTAATTTACTATCTAAAAGCAACACAAATACTTTTTTAACCCCAATACTATCTTGATATTCTCAACGTTATAAACCTGATGACCTTAAAAAAAATAACCTTCCTATTTATAATGAGTTTCAGTATGCTCGCTTTTGCTCAGAAAGGCGCTCGCGTTGGTTATATTGATATGAATGTCATATTAGAAAGTGTTCAGGAATATGGTAAAGCAAGTCAACTTTTGGACAAGAATATCGAAAAGTGGAGAAAAGAAATTGAATTAAAAAAAATTCAATTAAAACAATACGAAGACCAGCTAAACACCGAACGGATTTTACTCACCCCCGAGTTGATCAAGGACAGAGAGATGGAAATCAAAGATTTCGCTTCCGAAATTGTAAATTTACAAGAAAAACGCTTTGGTCCTCAGGGTGATATGATCATTCAACGTTCAAAATTGATCCAACCCGTTCAAGATCAAGTTCTAACTGTGGTTAAACAAATTGCTGAAGAGAAGAAGTACGATTTTATTTTTGATCGATCTTCCAGTGTAACCATGTTGTATTCCGCAAAAATTTACGATATTAGCGACCTAGTTATTAAAAGAATAAACAGGCAACAACGTATACAAAATAGAAAGGAAGCGTTAGAAAAATTAAAAGCAAAGACGAATTCCTTAAACAATTAATATCCTTAATACTCATGAAACATTTAACTACCCTAATCGTTAGTTTATTTTTATCTATTACCTCCCTCAGTTTGACGGCTCAGTCTAAAGTTGCACACATCAACACGCAACAATTGATTAGTGAAATGCCAGAGGTAATTGCAGCTCAAAATGAACTAAAAAAACTAGAAGAACAGTACGCTAAAGAACTGGAAACTTCAGCTAAAGAATTTCAAACCAAGGCGCAAAGCTACCAAGGGGACGCTGAAAATCAGACTGAATTAATCAATCAACAACGTCAAGTTGAATTGCAAGAGATGCAACAACGCATCCAAGAGTTTAGAGAAACTGCAGCTCAAGAATTGCAAAAACGTTCCTCAGAAATGATGCGCCCACTCTATGACAAGGCGCGTGCTGCAATAGAAAAAGTGGCAGCAGCTCAGGGATTTGATTATGTATTGGATTCCAGTCCTGGTGGAAGTGTAATCATGTCCAATGGAAAAGATCTTATGACTGCTGTAAAATCAGATTTAGGATTCTAGCAAACACAAAAAAACGTACTCAAGAACCACTCACCTGAGTGGTTTTTTTATGCCTTAAACCAAGAGGCGTAGAGAATATAATTTTTTGCGATCCGTTCAATTTCATTTTGTTGTAAATCAGGGTCTATATCTTTTATTTTTCGTGCAGGGACCCCCGCATAAATTGAACCTGAAGGAACTATGGTGTTTTGAGTCACTACTGCACCAGCAGCGATAATACTGTTGCTACCTATTTCACAATGATCCATAACAATACTTCCCATCCCTACCAAAACATTATCGTGTAGCGCACAGCCGTGAACAATGGCATTGTGACCTATAGATACATTATTCCCAATATGAGTAGCAGCAGTCTCATAAGTGGCATGGATCACCACGCCGTCCTGAATGTTGACTTTATTTCCAATGCGAATGGAATTTACATCTCCACGAACTACCGCCTGATACCATACCGATACCTCATCTCCTAGGATTACATCCCCAATTAAAGTTGCATTCTCTGCAAAAAAACAATTTGATCCATAAGAAGGTATATATCCTCGAACTGACTTGAGTAGCATAATCTTGTCTTTGCTACAAAATACAAAAAGATTTTGGTCAAAATAGCTCCAATGCTCAACTGTTATTTGACATTCATTAACTATTTTTGAAAAAAAATCAGGTGGGAGAATATCAAATTAAAGCATCCGCAGAAAAAGGACAGCAAAAAGCACAGTTTACGGTAAACCAAAACATTGGTCCTAAAAATCCAATGCATTTTAAAAACATTGATGAGGCAAAAGGGGCACCCCTTATTCAACAACTGTTTTATTTACCCTTTGTGAAATCTGTAAGTCTCTTCGAAAAACATCTCGAGGTAGTGCGTTTCGATATCTTAGAGTGGGAAGAAGTTCTCGAGGATGTTCGGATACAACTGGAAAACTACCTCAACGATGGGGGAATCGTGATTGAAGAAACACGAGGAAATAAAGTGCCTGTAAGTGTGTATGCGGAAAGTACACCCAATCCCGCAGTGATGAAATTTGTCGCAAACAAACCCTTAGTCACAGAAAGTGTGGAATTTAAAACTATTGATGAGGCAAAAAATGCCCCATTGGCTCAAAAACTCTTTCATTTTCCTTTTGTCAAAGAAGTTTTCATTAGTGCTAATTATGTTTCCCTCACAAAATATGAAGTAACTACCTGGGAGGAAGTTGTTATGGAAATTCGAGAGTTTGTACGTTCATTTATCGAAGAAGGAAATACTATTCTTACAGAACATCCAGATCTCAAGGATGTAGATAAAAAAGTTCCTTCTCCACAAAATCTAGATCCTCTAGAAGAACAGATTGTTTCCATTTTAGACGAATACATCAAACCAGCGGTAGCCTCGGATGGAGGAAACATCGCTTTTGACTCTTATGACCCTACAGAAAAATCGGTTAAGGTTATACTCCAAGGAGCTTGTAGTGGTTGTCCTTCTTCTACGTTTACTTTAAAAAATGGTATTGAAAATATGCTCAAAGAAATGATGCCGGGTAAAATTGAAAACGTAGTTGCTGTAAATGGATAGTTTACTTATTCCCTAATTCTTTTTTTGGAGGCGTAGTCTGAAAATCTTTTAAATAAAAAGGTTCAAAAGTGGCTAAGTCCTCAAAATTTTTCTTTTGAAACTCGAGCCAAGCCAATCTGGTCATGTCTTCTGCCGAGGGATAATAAACCGTCTCTGTAAAATGGGCATTGATCTTAGGTTGTAAAGTCTTGAATTTTGAAGCACCGTTCCCAAAAACTAAACAAGGAGAATCGCCTAAAAGATCATAAAAGCTTTGCGCTTCTAAAACCAGTGCATTTGTTTCTTGTATCCATGTTTTTGAGTTATCGAAAACAGCATTATACACTTCCATGCGACGTGCATCTAACATAGGGATAAAAAACACGTATTCGGCTTTGCCAATAAACGGCTGTACCATAAGTTCCAGAGTCTGAATACCAATCAAAGGAAGGTCTAGAGCAAAACAAAGTCCTTTTGCTGCTGCTACCCCAATTCTAAGTCCTGTATAAGATCCAGGACCTTTGCTGATAGACACCGCATCCAATTCTGAAAATCCAACACTAGCTTCTTGAAGCACTTCTCGTATAAAGACGTGTAGTTTTTCGTCATGGCTAAAGTGTTCGGCCAACAACGCCTTTTTGGAAATGCAATTTCCTTTATAACTCAAGGCAACCGAACATTGTTTTGTCGTTGTTTCTAACTGAATGATATATGCCATAACGCATTCTTATATCCCACCAGAACTTCCCCCATCTACTTTAACTATAGTACCATTGGTAGCGGAAGATAATGGACTACAAAGATAAGCAATAGTTGTTGCTACCTCCATCAGTAGTTGCAAAACGTTGTAATAAAGAATTTGACCGTTCATTTCTAAAAAAATTTTCTTCAATAGTCTGAACTGATTTTTTTTCAGCTGCAGCTTTTTCTTGTAAAAAAAACTTTGCGCCTGCA